>DATBCN010000559.1:0-3327 GCA_036270475.1 Candidatus Angelobacter sp.
TTCAAAGTCCGTGATGATTGAATAATCGGGCAGGCGGCACTTTTGAGGGCACTCGCCCATCCGATGCTGGATCGTGATGCCGCTGGTCAACTACTTTAAATCCCTCTTTAAATCCCTCAAGACAGTTCTTGATTACTTCAACAGTAACTATCTTAATTTCAGTAATTTATGCCATACTGGACCTAATGTACGCAAAGAAAGTAGCTGGCCTGTTCGTTTTACAAAAGCAGAACAGAAAAAAGCTCTAGCGGCAGAGGCACTTTTTGCCGATTATCTTATGGCGACGGGCGCACGATTTTCGGCGCAGCAGGGGAGGGTTGACTGTGGGCATCGAAAAACAACACATTGCGAGTACCAATCGAGAGATAATTGCTGGTGCGTTGCAAACCCATGGGACAAGGTTCAGCCACTTGAAGAGCGAACGTTTTGATCCTGAATCGTTGTGGGACCGTGTGGACGGCGACATGGAGCTGCTGCGCGAGCTGATTGATGTTTTTGCCGATGAAGGCCCCAGGATGCTGGCACGAATAGAGGACGCGATTCGGCATGGTTCGGCGGCTGACCTGGAAAAATCCGCGCATAAGATTAAAGGATCAGTGCTGCAGTTTTCCGCCCATGCCGCTGCCGCCATTGCCCTGGAGCTTGAAGAAATGGGAAGACGCGGTTCAGTTGCCGGCGCGGAACCTCTTCTGCAGAGGCTTAAGCAGGAAATCGATTTACTGCAAGCGGCCTTGAATGAGATGGCCGGCGGCAATCCGGCAGTATAGAAGCGCCGGGTCCAGCGGGGCGGAATGAAGCATGTTTCGGGAGTGAAGTGAACGATGTCAACGCTGGTTGTAGATTCCCAGCAGACGGCGATCATCCGGGTGCTGCTGGTTGAGGACAATGCCGTCGATGCAAGATTGATTACCGGACTTCTGCGCGCGCCCTCAGCCGCTACTCTGCAATGCCACCATGTTACCCGCCTGCAAGCGGCGCTGACTGACCTGGAAATTGACGAATCTGACGTCGTGCTGCTGGACCTGAATCTGGAAGACAGCGCAGGGTATGAAACTTTTCATCGCATGCAGCAGGCGGCCTCCCGGGCGGCGATCCTGGTGCTTAGCGGTTCCGACGATGAAGAGCTTGCCATCCGTACGGTACGCGAAGGCGCACAAGATTACCTGGTAAAAGGATCATTTGACGGCAGGCTGCTTCTCCGCTCGATTCGTTATGCCATTGAACGCAAGCGGTCAGAAGAGGTGGTGCGCCATAGCCAGGCGACGGTACGCGCGATTTTTGAAAATTCGCTGGATGGCATTGTTATTTTTGAAGGCTCAGGGCTTTGCTTGGAAGCCAACAATGCGGCAGCAATGCTGGTGGGTGTCCCTCGCGATGAGTTGATCGGCTGCCGGCTATGTGATTTTTGCGATGAAGGCTTTGAAGAAGTTTGGGCAGAGTTGAGCCTGTCTGAAAGTGGAAGAGGCCAGTTCTGGGTCCACCTGAAGAATGGCGCGCGCAGGATGGTGGACTATTGTTTTAAGGCGAATATCCTGCCGGGCCAGCACCTGGCCGTGCTGCGCGACATCACCGAGCAACAGGACCTGGAAGAACAACTACGGCAGTCGCAAAAAATGGAGGCCGTGGGGCGGCTGGCGGGCGGCGTGGCCCATGACTTCAACAATATTCTGGGCATCATCAGCGGCCATGCCGAGCTGCTGCAGTTGAATGCCTCGGACCAGGCAGAACGCAATCGCGCGGACAGGATTGTTACGGCAACGGAAAAGGCCGCGGCGCTCACCCGGCAACTGCTGGCCTTTGGGCGCAAGCAAGTTATGTCACTCAAGCTGCTGGACCTTTCCACCATTATGGAAGGCGTGAGCAGCATGGTGGATTGCGCCATGAGCGCGGAAGTCCAGGTAAGCATTCAGGCAAGCAAGGACCTGGGCCTGGTGCGGGCGGACCAGGGCCAGTTGGAGCAGGTGATTATGAACCTGACGGCCAACGCCCGCGAAGCCATGCCCGAAGGAGGCACGCTTACCATCACGATTGACGAATTTAAGAGCAGCAAAGACCAGCCTGACCTGCCGCCTGGCGATTACATCCGGCTCGCGGTAAGCGATACCGGCATGGGCATGACCGAAGAAGTGCGCGCGCAGATTTTTGAGCCGTTCTATACCACCAAGAAATCCGGTCACGGACTGGGGCTTTCGACCGTGTATGGGATCGTGAAGCAGAGTGGCGGTTATATTACGGTGCAGTCAGCGCCGCAACAAGGCTCCACGTTTAACGTGTTCCTGCCCGTAGTCTGCGGCGCCGATGCTAATTCGTCTCCTGTGCAGCACAGGATGGCACTGCCTGTGCCAGGAAATGAAACCGTGCTGCTGGTGGACAACGAAGAAGACCTGCGCAGCGCCTCCTGTGAGTACCTGGAAAGCTGTGGTTATCGCGTGCTGATAGCCGGCGACGGCAAGGAAGCCGTGGATATTTCCGACAAATACGATGGCGCAATCTCACTGCTGATCTCCGATATCGTGATGCCCAAATTAAACGGCCGCGGGCTGGTGGAGCACATGCGCAGGACGCGTCCGGAGACGAACGTGCTTATGATTTCCGGCTATGGTGATGACGCGGTGCTGCGGCATGGTATTTCCCTTGATCCTTCCTGCTTTCTGCAAAAGCCATTTACCTTCCAGGCGTTCGGCGCGAAAATAAGAAGCATTCTTGATAAGAACGGAAAGAGCGAGGACAAGAACGGCGGATAGCAAGCTGTGTCAGAACCTGCCTGGTCGTTGTGGTACATTCGTCTTTCAACTTTCCTATGAAAGAACGCGCTACTCCGCGCTGGCTCGACGTTCTTTGGCTTATCTTTCTTGGCGGACTTGCGCTTGGCCCGCCCGTTGGCGAGTTGCACAAGCAACTCATCCTGCTAATCATTGGCATTTACCAGTTGCTGGAGAACCAGTTTCTGCGGCTTGCGGGCAAGCCCGGACCTGCCCTGGCCGTGCTTATCAAGATAGCGCTGGCCACCGTGCTTATTCATCACACGGGAGAACCAGCCGGGGCGGCCATCAACAGCGATTACTATCCAATTTATTATCTGCCGGTAATGACGGCGGCCATGTATTTTGGCCCGGCGGGCACGTTGCTGTGGACGCTGGCGGCTTCCGCTGCATACTCTTCCAATCTTTACCAGGCGAACCAGCAGTTCACCATTACAGCCAGCAGCATTTCTGAGCTGCTGATGCGCGTGCTGTTCTTCTTTTTTGTAGCGATGACGATCAATCGTTTTGTGATGCAATACCGCCGGCAGGTGCGGCAGTATCAGGCCGTTTCAGAAACTCTGAG
>DATBCN010000560.1:0-3433 GCA_036270475.1 Candidatus Angelobacter sp.
ATCCACTGAGGGACAAGGTAAACATCGTGGCCGGGCAGGCCAGCATCTGGCACTTTTGGCAATTGCTCACGACGGCGTCTTCATAATCAGATACCCGCCCGCCAAGCCAAAGATCAGATCGGGCGACCACGCCGCGATCAGCGGCGGAAGCTGGCTCACGTTGCCCATGGCTTCAAACAGGTGGTCGGTCAGAACGTATGTCACGCCAATCACCAGCGCCACCACAATGCCGCTGAGCGCGCCGCGCCGTCCGCCGGAAAGCGCAAAGGGCACGGCGATGATCGCCATGACCAGCGTGATCAGGGGGAAGGCGATTTTTTTCTGCAACTGGACGCGCAGCCGCACCACGTCAAAGCCGCCTTGCTGCAGATCATAGATATAGCGGCGCAGCTCGTCATAATTCATCTCGGAAGATTGCAGCACTTCTTTCTTGAAATAGTTAGGCGGCTCGTTGAGTTCGGCAAAGGTGCTTACGTCAAATTTGCGCAGGTCTTCGCGCAGATCTGCGCCGGGCGCGTTGCTCCAGGAGCGCTGCCAGCCGTTTTCAAAAGTCCATTTTTGCAGGTGTTCCGCCCAGCGGGCGCGCGCGGCGTAAACGCGCTTGTTCATCTGGAAGGAATGCGGATTCAGCTCAAACGCGGAGATGCTGCCAAAGTTATTGCGATCAGGGTCGAAAGCCTCATAGTAATAAATCTTGCGGTTTTCTTCCGTGCCGTCACTGCGTTTTTTGCTTTCGCCAAAAATCCACTTGCGGTCAGGACGAAGATAGGTCTGCGCCGGCTTGCCTTTAATCATGTTGCGCAGGGTTTCCACGCGCTTGTTGGCGTAAGGGAGATACCACTGGTCCAGCACAAACAGTCCCGCGGCCAGCGTGGTGGCAATGATCAGAATAGGCACCACGGTGCGGTAAATGCTAACGCCCGTCGCCTTCATGGCAGTGATCTCATTGGATTTCTGCATCAGCCCGAACATGACCAGCACGGTCAGCAGCACCGCCAATGGCGTGATCTGGTAGAGCACGGAAGGAACAAAGTTGAACAGATATTCAAGCTGGGTGAGCAGCGGAATTTTTTTCCGCATAATGTCAGACAGCAGCTCAAAATAAGTAAAGACCAGGAACAACACCATGAGGCTGGAAATGATGAGCGCCAGATAGCCGACAAAGCTGCGCAGAACGTAGTCATCCAGAATAAGGGGGAAGCGAGTGCTGAAGAGGCGTCCGCGGCGGCGGCCGCCGTTGGCTGGGTCGTCCCCCCTGGGCGCAAACAGTTTTGCGAATGAGCCTTTGAACTGGCCCAGCAGCATTTGGCCCAGTCCAAGTTCAATGGGAATTTTGTCGGTGCGCCACAGAAGAACGCCGCCGATGAGGGCAAAGATAATGTTGGCCATCCAGACACCCAGGACGGGTGAGACTTTGCCGCCACGGGCCAGAGAAACGCCGATGATGGAAATAAAGTAATAGATAAAGACCAGGACTATGGTGAGTACAAAGCCCGCGCCCTTGCCGCCTTTTTTCGCGGAAAGGCCAAGCGGAATTCCAATGAGCACCAGGACAAGGCAGGCCGTGGGCAAAGCCAGGCGGCGGTTGAATTCAATCCAGTACCAGCGGGCGAATTCTTTATTGGAGTTGTATTTTTGCCGGTACAACTCAGGCGTACTCAGTTGCGCCACCGGGACGGCTTCCTGAACCGGCTTCTCCACGGCCGGCAGGCTGATGGCGATATCGGTTTCTTCAAACGTGGTGATGGTGTACTGGTCCGGCGTGCGGGAGTTGGTGTCATGCGTTTCTCCGTTTACCAGATGCAGCCGGATGGACTCATTGCCGATGGCGCGGACCACCGCCTCTTTGGCAATGGTGATTTTGGGCGCGCCCGGAGTGCTGATGTCGGCGTCAAAAACGTTCTTCCAAACGGCCGCGCCGGAAGCGCTGGTCACGTCTTCAACATAAAGCACATGGTTCTTAAAGCCTTCATAAAAAACGTGGGGCTGGATCTCAAAAGAAATCTGCGTGGCCGCCAGTTTATGCTGCAAGCCCGCCAGAGCGGCGGCGGATCGAGGTTCAATGATTACCGTATTCACCAGCGCAAGAATCCACGCGGCCACGCCAAAGAGAGAAATGATCTTGAGAAATTTGCGCACGCTCACGCCGGAAGCGCGCATCGCCGTTACTTCACTGTCCGCGGCCATGCGGCTCAGGCCCAGCAGAATGCCGACCAGCACTCCCATGGGGATGGTGACTTTCAGGGCCGCCGGCAAGGTAAGAAAGAAAATTTCCGCCACGCTGGGGAACGGAGCGCTGTTGCGCACCACGGCTTCCAGAATGCGCGTGAGTTCGCGCATGAATATCACGAACGTGAACACTGAGGCCCCAATGAGCCCGTGCCACAGCACTTCTTTCAATATGTATCGGGTAAAGATGCGCACGCGTTTCTTTCTGAAGTCTAGCAGATGCCCGCTTGTGTTATTAATGGATAAATCAATGGGTACGCCCGCAATTCATCTGTTGGTCCTCTGGCATATGCACCAGCCTTATTACAAGGACCTGGTCACCGGAGAATACCGCCTGCCCTGGGTGCGTTTGCACGCGCTCAAGGACTATTACGGCATGGTCAAGCTCCTGGACGAATTTCCCGGCCTGCACCAGACCTTCAACCTGGTTCCGTCACTCATTACGCAGTTGCAGGAATACGTGGCGGGGACGGCCCGCGATCCGTTTCTGGAAGTAGCAGCGTTTCCTGCCGCCGAGATGGACCTGGCCGAACGGATGTTTGCCATCCAGTATCTCTTCCAGGCCAATGTCGATAACCTGATTAGCCGATACCCGCGCTACCGCGAGTTATGGCAGGAGTTTCACAGCCGTCCGCAGGAAGCGCCAGCCAGCGCACGGCGCATGACCCACGCGGACATCACTGATCTGCAGGTGCTCTCGCAAATCGCCTGGATGGATGAATTTTTCCTCGACCATCCGGACATTCGCGAACTGATCGGCAAAGGCCGGGGCTATTCGCTGGAAGACCAGCAGCAGGTGATTCGTATTCAACGTGATCTGCTGGCAAAAGTTCTGCCGGCTTATGGCTCCGCGGCGCAACGGGGCGAAATTGAGATCTCAACCTCGCCCTTTTACCATCCGATCCTGCCGCTGATTTGTGACACCAACCAGGGCTCGGCTTCACACAGCGGACTGCCGCTGCCGGCGCGCCGGTTTACGCATCCTGAAGATGCGCGCGACCAAATCGCGCGCGGCATGGCGCTGCATGAGCATTTGTTCGGTGCGCGACCGCGCGGCATGTGGCCGTCAGAGGGCAGTGTTTCCAATGAAGGATTAGCGATCGCTCACGAGCTGGGAATCAAATGGGTGGCCACCGACGAGGGTGTCCTGGGCCGATCGCTGGGAACAATCTTTCAACGCGACAGCGGCGGCCGGCTGGTGGGC
>DATBCN010000561.1:0-2209 GCA_036270475.1 Candidatus Angelobacter sp.
GCAGCCGCCGGTGAACTGAGCTGGCTGAACTTGCCATTTTTTCCGAAGTTCTTGTTCCTGATTCCTCTGACGAGGTTTCCAGGATTTATTTGGCTGATCGCCGCGGGTTTCGCCTTGCCGGTAACGCGCCCCGCGCCGGGCGGACCGGCGGAGGGATGAGCAATGGCGACGGTGGGCCGGTCAACGCTGACAACACAAGACAAGGCCAGGCACATGATGTGGGCGGCGCTGATTGTGCTTTGCGCAATTGGCATTGCTGCGGCCGTCCGCAGGATGGTGGCGCTGGCATACCCCATGACCAATGGACCTTCACAGCTTGTTGATCTCGATGCGTTGTTCGTAGCCAAGGCGTCTCTGACGCTGGCCCATATTGTTCCAGCGCTGGCGTTGATGGCCATGGTCCCTCTTCAATTTTCGCGGACATTCCGCATGCGCCATTTAAAAGCGCATCGCTGGATAGGCAGGGTGACCATGCTGCTGGGGCTGGGCGTCGGGATTTCGGGATTGGCGTTGCTGAGAAACCCGGTAGGCGGCGGGGCAGAACTGGCTGCCATTCTGTTCTTTGATGCTTTGTTCCTGGTAGCGCTTGCCCGAGCGTACGTGTACGCGCGTCGCAGGGCAATTGCGCTGCATCGTGAATGGGTGATACGGGCGATGTCTGTCGCCGTCGGAGTGGCAACTGTACGGCCCATCATGGGCGCGTTTTTTGCCACGGCCAGGCTCACGGGCATGACGCCGCACGAATTTTTTGGCATAGCTTTCTGGACTGGACTGGCGTTGACGTCTATTGCCGGCGAGGGGTGGATACGGTACACGCGGCATTTCGGGCGCCGTGAAACTATTTAACGCTCCCAGAGGTTGTTGGGGCAGTTCAAAGCAACAATTGCCAGTGCCCTTTCTGGGCTTCGCGTCCTTTCGCGAAATTCGCGGCCAATGGTTCTGGTCCGCGCTCATCCACGTTAAATCCGGGGTAAGTTTTTGATATAACCTATCCAGGATGAAAATTGAGACCCGTGCTGTCCACGCCGGACGCAAACCTGAAGGCGGATCACGTGATGTGGTGCCTGCCATCCATCTTTCCACCACCTTTCACAAAGCTGAAGACGGCAGCCTGCCCGGCGGATACCTCTATGGCCGCCCCAACAATCCCAATCGTGAAAGCCTGGAAAATGCGCTCGCCTCTCTGGAAGAAGGTGCGGCGGCGCTGGCTTTTTCCTCCGGCAGCGCGGCCACGCTGGCTGTGTTTCAATCGCTTGCCCCCGGCGACCACGTGATTGCTCCGGAAGATGCGTATTACGGCACGCCCACGCTGTTGCGCACGGTCATGGCAAACTGGGGACTTACCCACACCCTCGTCCACATGGAAGACCTGGCCGCCGTGGAACGCGCCATCACTCCGGCCACGCGTCTTATCTGGACGGAAACGCCTTCCAACCCTCTGCTCACCATTACTGATCTGCACGCCATTGTTGCGCTGGCAAAAAAATCCGGCGCCATGACGGCCTGTGACAATACCTGTGCCACCCCGCTGTTTCAGCAGCCGCTCAAACTTGGCGTGGACGTGGTAATGCACTCGGTCACCAAATATATTTCCGGACACAGTGACGTTCTTTCCGGCGCGCTCATCTTCCGTGAGACGAACGCCTTCTATGAACGCGTCCGCAACTTCCAGCACGATGGCGGCGGCGTGCCCTCTCCTTTTGAGTGCTGGCTGAGCCTGCGCGGCATGCAGACCTTTCCCTATCGCGTGCGCGCCCACGCAGAAAACGCGCAAAAAGTGGCTGAGTTCCTGGCCGCCCAGCCGCGTATTGAAGCGGTGCATTATCCCGGCTTGCAATCGCATCCCGGGCACAGGATCGCGGCCGCGCAAATGTCCGGTTTCGGCGGCATCATGTCCATCCAGATGAAAGGCGGACAGCCCGAGGCATTCAAGCTGATCGCCGGCTTGAAGCTCTTCAGCCACGCCACCAGCCTGGGCAGCACCCACAGTCTCATCGAACACCGCGCCTCGGTTGATGGCGCAGCCAGCCACACTCCGGCCAATCTGCTGCGCCTGTCTATCGGACTGGAACATCCCGACGATTTGATTGACGATCTGGCGCAGGCTTTAAAAAATCTTTAGCCGGTTCTGAAATCCCGAAGTGCAGCGAGGGAATCTGGGAGCAGTAATAACTTCAAGCTAAGAAGTTTGGCTGGATCGGGAACTCAG
>DATBCN010000562.1:0-7930 GCA_036270475.1 Candidatus Angelobacter sp.
TATGTTGGCTCGGCCGGGACCAAATTGTTCCGCTTCCGCGACATCAACCAGCATGATCCTGCTACCGGCGCTTTTCCTTTTGCGGCTTTCAACATCGTCAACCAGTTTGAGTCCACATCCAGCTCGCGTTACAACAGCCTCCAGGTCACGTGGAAGCTGCGCAACTTCCGCGGCCTGAACTCGCAGCTTTCCTGGACGTGGTCGCACTCCATTGACAATGCCAGCGACGGTGAAGACTTTGTCCCCAACGCTGCCCAGCCGGACAACAGCCTGAATCCCGGCGCGGAAAAGGGAAACTCAAACTTTGACGGACGCCATCGCCTCACATGGATGTTTGGCTATGCGCTGCCCAATCCAACCATGGCAAAATCTTTCACCAACGGCTGGTCAGTAAATGGTTTGCTGCGCCTTTCCAGCGGCCAGCCGTATAACCTGAATTCATTCTCTGATTACAACAACAGTAATGAATTTCTGGAGCGGCCGGATGTTGTGGGCAATCCCTTCACCGGCATCGGTCGTCCCGGCAAGTTGTTGAACCTCTCCGCCTTTGCCGCGCCCTGCAATTGGGACCCGACCGCGGGCGCCTGTGTTCCAGGATCGCAGCACTTCGGCAACCTGGGCCGCAATGCCTTCATTGGTCCCAACTTCAAGAACTTTGATTTCTCTCTGGCCAAAGACACCAAACTGAACGAGCGGCTGAACATGCAGTTCCGTGCGGACATTTTCAATCTGTTCAACCATCCCAATTTCTCCAATCCCACGCTGCCAAATTTCCTGGTGAATCTGGAAAACAACGGGACAGTCACACCTGTGCCGGGCGATCCCAAGTGCGCGCTTTCCAATGGGCCGAACTTTGTCGGCTGCCGCTCCGTTGGGCCGGGCTTCCTACCCACTACGGCAACTCCTGATGTTGCTATTGGCTATCCGTTCCTCGGCGGCGGCGGGTCGAGAGATATTCAGTTGGCAGTGAAGTTTACGTTCTGAGGAGATAACGCTACCACTGATCAGTACGGATAATACTGATCAAAAAAAGGAACGCGATAGATTATTCATGATCTCGCGTTCCTTGTTCCTTCTCTCGCTTCTTTTGCGTCCTCAGGGTGAATGTCTTTTTTTCCCGCGATCATCTTCAATCCTGGAGGGCAACTCCATATACGGTTTCATTGGCTGTCGCCGAGTTTCTGGTGACGTCGATGCGGATGTAGTAAGCGAAATTGGTTGGGTCGTAAGTATTGGTAAACTCATGAGCCACGTGGTTGGCCTTCCCCTGGCTCGTCACGGGGCCTCTGTCCGAGTCAACGGTCACAACGCTGGTGATCGCGCCTGTGTCCATTGCCATCTTAACGAGTTGGGCGGTCACGTGGTTACCGGGAGAAGATGAATCGTCGTAATACACCATGCCGATAATCGACGGCGTAAAACCGAGCTTGAACGAAACCGGACAATAAAGAACGATATTGCCGGTTTTTCCGCTCGCAAATTTGACCGTCCCGCCGGTGCCGAGGTACAGGTTGCCTTGAATTGAACCCGCGTCCGCGACGCACGAGGTAGCATTGACGTTCCATTGACTGGTGGCATATAAGTTTGCCGAGAGCGCCGAAATTCCAATAGCAAGTGCCAGTGCTGCTTTGATCATTTCCTGACATCCTTTCAAAAACAGATCATTTCGGGTTTTGTTTTGTCCCTCATGATGAGTGTTCCAAAGGTCTGAAACGTTACATACCAATCGCATCAACCAGTACACTCGAGCGGGAAAGAATTGGGCTTGAAATTTTTAGAAGTAAAAGTCATTCCAAATTGCGGGGCTGTCGGCTCTGCAAACTGGGGTCTCAGGGGCAAGCAAGCAGATCGCCCGCACACCTCGCCCAGAGCTTTTTCACTATAACCTAAAGATATAGAACGGTTTAGATAACAGACTGCCGGGTCTCTCGCTAAGGCCCAATTTCTCTTGACACATATTACAAATCGAAATATAGTTATCGCGATTAGCAATATGACACTCGGTGAAAAATTACGCTACCTCAGACTGATGGAAGGCAATCTTCGCGGTTATGGCCGCGAACTGACCCAGCAGGAAGTGGTCCGCGCGGTGACTCGCGAGCTGAAGTTGAAGATCAGCCAGAGTTATCTCTCGCAGATTGAGAACGGCTCGCGTCCGCACCTGACCAATAAAACGCGCCTTCTGCTGGCCAAGTTTTTCAATGTTCATCCCGGATACCTGGTGGATGATCCGGAAGGCTTTCACAACGAGCTGCTTTCTGATCTGGGCTCGGCGGAAGATACGCTCGATCTCTGGTTGATTCAGGGGGCAGAGCGTTTTCGGCGCGATCCCACGGTGGGCCGCGCGCTGCTGAACCTGGCCAAGCACAAGGATTCACGCAGTTGCCTGGTGCTGATGGACGCGATCCTGGAAACGCCGGAGCTGGCGGAGAAGCTGTTGCATGTGTTGCGTCCACAGCAGCAACAGAAGAGCGCACCGGAGATGAGCGAGGCATAGTTGAACGAGCAAGGGCGAAGCGAGGTTAAGCCATGAACTGGGAACTCTTTTATCTGATTTGTTTCGTCGCAGGCTTTACTTATACCGCGTTCGCATTTCTAAGCGGCACGCTGCATTTCCATTTTCACCTGCCGCACGGCCACTTCCATCTTGGCGGACACGCCGGCGGCCATGGACATTCCAGCGGAACGCAGGGTGGCCATGGTTCCTCCTTTGGCTTCCTGAACCCTGTGAGCATCGCAGTTTTTCTGGCGTGGTTTGGCGGGACCGGATATCTGCTGGTCCACCTGCGGCACATATGGGTATTCGCCGGACTGGCATTCTCAACTCTGGCCGGATTTGTAGGCGCAGGGTTTGTGGTGCTGTTTGTGGCCAAGTATCTCATTGCCAATGAATCAAGCCTGGACCCCATGGACTTTGAAATGGTAGGCGTCCTGGGCAAAGTGAGCGGGTCGATTCGCAGAAACGGGACCGGCGAGATGATTTTTGTGCAGGAAGGCGCCCGCAAAGCCTGCGCCGCGCGCAGCGAAGGGGGCGATGAAATTCGACCCGGCGAAGAGGTTGTGGTCACGCGGTTTGATCAGGGCGTAGCGTATGTGCGGCGCTGGGAAGAGCTTGCAGAGCAGGCTGGCGTGATGCCGGCGGAAGAGGAGAAACGTTCTTGAAACTTCTAGGAGGATCTATGGAGTGGCAAACAGTTGCGATTATCGTCGGATTGGTCGTCCTGGGCTTCATGCTCGTCATCAGCATGCTGGCCCGGCTGTATCGCAAAGTGGGCCCTAATGAAGCGTTGCTGGTGTACGGTCGCGGTAAAACGCCGCGCGTGGTCAAGGGCGCGGGCACTGTGATCTGGCCGCTGATTGAAAGCTGCCGCCTGCTTTCCTTGGAATTAATGTCCTTTGACGTGGCCCCGCAGCAGGACCTTTACACCAATCAGGGTGTTGCCGTCACCGTGGAAGCGGTAGCGCAAATCAAGGTAAAGTCGGACGATATTTCAATCCGCACCGGCGCGGAGCAGTTTCTTACCAAAACCCCACAGCAGCGTGAAGGGCTGATCCGGCTGGTGATGGAAGGCCATCTGCGCGGCATTATCGGCCAATTGACGGTAGAGCAGATTGTGAAGGAGCCGGAGATGGTGGGTGACCGGATGCGCGCCACCTGCGCCGGCGATATGAGCAAGATGGGACTGGAAGTGGTTTCCTTCACTATCAAGGAAGTACGCGACAAGAACGAATACATCGCCAACATGGGCCGGCCCGATGTTGCCCGCATTAAGCGTGACGCCGATGTTGCGGCCGCGGAAGCCGAGCGCGATACGGCCATCAAAAAAGCAGAAGCACAGCGCGCCGCCGCTATTGCCCGCGCTCAGGCCGACCAGGAGCGCGTGCTGGCAGAAACGCTCTCCCAGGCCAAACAGGCCGAAGCGCAGCGCGATCTTGAAGTCAAGAAGGCCGCTTACGCCGAACTGGTCAAAAAGCAACAGGCGCAGGCGGACAAAGCTTATGAAATCCAGCAGAACATACAGCAACAGCAGGTAGTGGCGGAGCAGGTCAAGGTCCAGCTCATTGAGAGGGAGCAGCAGACCAGGGTGCAGGAAGCTGAAATCGCGCGCCACCAGAATGAGCTGATCGCTACCGTGCTGAAGGGTGCGGAGATCGAGAAGCAGCGCGTGCTTAATCTGGCTGAGGCCGAGAAGCAGCGCCTGATTGCTGAAGCTGAAGGCCGCGCCAGCGCCACCCGCATGCAGGGTGAAGCGGAAGCCGACATCATCTTTAGAAAAGGTGAAGCTGAAGCCAAGGCAATGAACGTGAAGGCTGAAGCATACCAGGAATACAACCAGGCCGCGGTCGTTGACAAATTGATTAGCGGTCTGCCTGAAATAGTCCGTGCCATGGCCGCGCCGCTGGCCAACGTGGACAAGATCACGGTGGTTTCCACGGGCAACGGGCATTCATCCGGCATGAGCAAGATCACCGGAGACATGGCGGAGATTGCCGCGCAGGTGCCGGCGCTGTTTGAAGCACTCTCCGGCATGAGCATGGCCGAACTGTTCTCCAAGGTGAAACAGATTGGCGACAAGACGCCCAAGCCTTCGCCGGAACTGCCGAGCGGTGACGATGCACCCTCCGGCAAGGCGAAAGCCGCCGGCAAGTAACAAGATCCCGCTTGAGACATTCCTCGGCGGTGACAGCCCGGCAGGCGGCGAGCGCAGCCACCTGCCGGCAATTTACAGAACGATTTTGCAATGACGGAGAGAGTTATGAAGAAAGTTTCACTGGTTGGATTGGTCCTGGGCGCAATTCTGGGAGCCATCGCCGCGCTGATGGCAGGCGGCTGGTTGTTGTGGCTGGGTGCGGGGCTGGTGATGGGCGTGTTGATTGGCTCAGCGCGGGCGCGGGTGCGCGAACGCGTCCGTAAACGTATTGAGCAGCGCGTGCAGCATGGCGACATCAGGGCAGGGAGCCTCAGTGTGTAAGCGGTTTTTTCTGAAAGAACTGAAGAGAGCAAAAAGTCTGAATTGATTGTGGAGGAGTTATGGCATTACTAGAGAGAGTTTCAACGTTGATCCGGGCAAATTTGAACGAACTGATTGACAAGGCGGAAAACCCCGAAATACTCATCAAGCAGGTGATTCTCGATATGGAGAACCAGATGCTGCAGGTAAAGACGCAGGTGGCCATCGCCATTGCCGACCAGCATCTGCTGGAAAAGAAACAGAAAGAGAACGAAGAAAAAATTGCCGACTGGAACCGCAAAGCGGAGATGGCCGTGGGCAAAAAACATGATGACCTGGCGCGCGCCGCCATTGAACGCTCATTGCATTACCAGCAGTTGACAGAGAGCTTCAGCCAGCAGGTGGCGGACCAGAAGCTGCAAGTAGAGACGCTGAAGAACGCGCTCAACAAGCTGCAGCAGAAGCTGGAAGAGGCGCGTTCGCGTTGCGATTTGCTGATCGCGCAGCATCGCCGCGCCCGCACCCTGGATAGGGCCGCCGATGCGCAGTCCGCCGTTGCCGGACCGAACCACGGCGCGACGTATGACCGCATGAAACATAAAGTGATGCGCCAGGAAGCCATTGGGCAGGCCAAGACGGAATTGCTCTCGTCTGAAGCAGCCAGCGTGGAAGACCGTTTTGCCGCGATGGAAAAGGAAGACGAGATCAACCGCATTTTGAGCGAGTTGAAGTCGAAGCGGGCATAATTCGGTTTGCATCGGGGCACGGCTTGAGTCGTGTCGATCAGGGGCGGAAGAGCAAGGGCTTCGGCCCTTGGAATAGAGGAGTGCCATGCCAAATGATGGGCCTCATCCGGGCATCAGCATGCACAAGATACGCGTGGGCGCCGGGGTTGCCGGTTTCATCGTGGTTGCCGGCTTCCTGGCTATCGGTCTCATCGGCGTTCCATTGTTTAGATACTTCCTTGGACTAGCGATCGCTCTTGGCGCCGGAATCGCATTTGGGCTGTATTTGGCCCGGCGCTGGCGGCATCGAAGCTGAGCCGATGAGTCCGGTCCGTGGAGTGCGGAGGCTGGCTTATGTCTGAAGTCAAGCAACCTGGGCCAACGCTGTTCAATATTCCGGTTGGAACAGTTATGACCGCTGTGATCGGTGAAGCAACTACAAGGTCTCTCGCCCCTACTCCGGCGCTGATGAGTGCGCGCCGTCGCAAAACGCGACTCGAGATGACGTGTTTTTGGGAGCTTCAAACTGTACCACTACCTCTTTTCTAGCTCCATGCAGCGGGCAGCAGCTTCTCACGTACAATGCAAACTGAAATGAAGCGAAGCATCGTTGCCCTCATTTACTTTTGTTTCACTGCGGCCATTTTGGCTCACGCTGGTCCAACCCAGCGTGAGCAGCAGCTCTTTGACCTTGTCAATCGTGAGCGGGAGAAGGCTGGACTGAACAAATTGGAATGGAGTGACCGTCTGGCGGAGGCGGCTCTGTACCATTCCCGTCTGCTGGCGGAAAACCAGGACCTCTCACACCAGTTTCCGGGCGAAGCCACATTGCAGCAGCGCGTGGGCGCAACCGGCCTGCGCTTCAACTCCGTGGCGGAAAATGTGGCCGAAGCCCCGGACGTGGAAACCGCGCACAACGGCCTGATGCATTCGCCGGGACACCGCGCGAACATTCTCCACCAGGAATACAACGCGCTTGGCATTTCCATCGTCGAACATGGACGCCAGCTTTTTGTCACCCAGGACTTTGGGCACACGCTGGTTTCGTATACGGAAAAACAATTTCGTGACGCGGTTATAACCGGCTTCAACCAGGCGCGGCGCGCGCGGAGTTTGCGGCCGGTGGATGTGATCGTCGATCCACGGCTCAGGAAATCCGCCTGTGCCCAGGATTTGAACACAGACAAAATGATCCAGGGCCTGCCGGGCGCCGCGGGACTGGTGGTGTTCTCGTTGTCTGAACCTGGTTCGCTGCCGGACGATCTGCGCAAGCTGGCGGCGGACAAGACCGTGGAGCGCATGAACATCGGCGTATGTCTGCAGACCGGCGGCAAGAACGGATTCTCAAAGTTCTGGGTGGTAACGGCGTTTTTCCGCTAGCTTTTTTGGCCCGGGACCGTCTACCCATAAGCATTCTCTGCACCCAAAACGTAGTCAATCAGACGCAATGAATTTTCTTTCCACTCTTCTGTGCGTATTGCTCATCTCCTCCAGTGGCGAAGCCGTGATGCCTTCATGGACCGTGGAAGAAAAGCAGCGCGCGGAAAAGCAGATATTCGAGCAACTCAACCAGGAACGGGAAAAATCAGGGTTGCCGGCGCTGGGATGGAACGAGCAGGCGGCGAATGCGGCGCGCAGCCACGCGCGGCGATGGTGGAAAATGGGCGGCTCTCCCACCAGTTTTCCGGGGAGCCATCGCTGGCGGAGCGCATCGGCGGTACCGGAGCGCGCTTTACGCTGGCGGCGGAAAATGTGGCCCGCACCGGCTACGTTGAGGACGTACACCTGGCATTGATGAATTCGCCCGGCCACCGCGCCAATATCCTCAGCCCGGCTTACAATGCCGTTGGCATTGGCGTGGCGGAACATCAGGGCAAGATCTATGTGGCCCAGGATTTTATTTTTCTTGTTCCCCTGTACTCTGATGAACAGTTCAGCGCCGCTTTTGCGGAAGCATTCACCGCAGCCAGAAAAAACAGTGGACAGAAAGCCCTGGCCACACGGACTGATTCCGCGCTGCATGATCTGGCGTGCGCAACCAGCGGTGACGCCAACAAATTGGCCGGCAAAGTGGGCGATGCCAGGTCGGTGGTGGTGTTCACGTCGTCCGAGCCGCATCGCTTGCCGGACGAAATGCTGGGCCGCGCCGCCAATCCTGCGTTTCATCGCATGAATTTTGGCGTGTGCTTCCGTCCAGACCAGGAGCACGGCTATGGAAATTTCTGGGTGGTGGCAACGTTTGGGGATTGATTT
>DATBCN010000563.1:0-2563 GCA_036270475.1 Candidatus Angelobacter sp.
AGCGATTCGAAGTTGAAACCGGCATCATGTTTGGCAGGGCCCCCGCGCCTATTCTGGCAACTGGCTCGGCGACGGATTGATCTGAGGGCCAAGATTTTCCGAAGCCCAAAGATTTTCTGGGAGACAAAGGGAGAGAAACAAAAATCCGATACATTTCACACAATGGCGCCCGATGGTGGGCGCCATTGTGGTTTTCCAGCGTTGCCCTTGAATTTCCGGGGCGGGATCAAAGTGACGCTGGGCGGCGACCACTGAAGTGCGCGTGTTTCGCACCGAAGCGGTGAGGATCTCACCGCCTTTTTTGCTTTTGTGCGCGGGGCCGTATCGGCGGTGAAGGCAGGTTCTTTAGCGCATGTGTTGGTGACCAAAGGCCATCTACCAACGACCTCATGCAGCGGGGGCATGGTTGAACTTATGATGTGCAGTGGAAGGCCGTTTGGACCGTACTCCCCATGGAACTTGCAGCCAAAAATAATCTGAGCACCGCACAACACTATTCGCCCACGTCGACGCCCGTTCTGGATGTCTTCCGCCCGCTGCCCCCGCAGAGCAAAGAAAACCTCAGCGCGGGGGAATATTTTCTTGTCAGCAGTCTCGTAATACTTACACTGGTTGGTTTGTCCAGTCTGCGGGCAGTCATCGACTCCGCGCCGGCGTACTGGGCCGTGATATTGCCACTGGCTGCCGCGCTCAGCGCCGGGTTCGCCCATGAAGCTGGGCATCTGCTGGCCGGGTTGCTTTTTGGATTCAAGATTACACAGATCAAGATTGGCCCGCTGCACTTCGGCAAACATGTTCATTGCCGCGAACCATATTGTGGCGACGTGCTCACGGTGGGCATGGCGGTGCTTGAACCGCGCGTGACCGGACAGAATGATCCAGCTCTGCGCCGCCGCTTATTGTTTTTGTTATTCGGCGGTCCGCTGGCCAGCTTTTTACTGGCGGGCGCGCTGGAGTTGTCAGTGGCTTTGGCCGCCCCGCGTTTCCTTATTGCTTTTGGCATGCATCTTGCGGCAGCACTGTCAGCCCTGTTGGCAGTGGCCGCTCTGCTGCCTGATGTAAATCGCCGCGGGCTGTTTTCTGACGGAGCGCGTCTTTTGATGCTCCTGAAAAATGACGTGAAGACGGAACGCTGGCTTTCAAATATCCACTGCCAGATCGCGCTAAATCAAGGCCGGCATCCGCGTGATTGGGACCAAACCCGGGTCGGCAACGGCGCGGCCGTGAATGACGATTCAAGAGACGCCTTTGTCGCCCGCTGGCTGGCCTATCTGTGGGCCGCCGAACGCCAGGACATTACCTGCGCCACAAAATATCTTGAAGGCGCTTTGGAGACGCTGGCTTACTCCACGCCGAGGCTGCGCGACCAGTTGTTTCTGGAGGCTGCGGTCTTCCAGGCGTGGTTCCGCGACAATCCTTCCAAAGCATTGTTCTGGGTCTACCGAATTCGCAATAAAAAGCTCACGCGCCTGCAGAAATTGCGGCTTGATATCGCATTGTTGTGGGCGGAAGGCCGCTTGTTTGACGCCTGGGAAAAACTTGGCACTGCTTATATGACTGAGCTGCATAAGCTGCCAGCCTCGCCGGGACGCACCCTGGCGGAAGAGAGTTCCACGGAGTGGAAGCGGCAGATGGAGTCCCGGATGCTTACCCGCGCATGGCGCAGTATGTATTCGCTTTCACGGCAGCTTGAGCCGTCAGCGCTGCAGGCAGCGTTTGCCGCGCCGGAAAAACAGAAAACCGCTTCGTGGTAGTATCCTCTGGTGTCCGCTCCCAGGAAAGTGCGGGGACGTGCAAAACCGCGGCCTCGCCAAAGCGCCACCCATCTGGTGGTAATTACCGGCATGTCCGGCTCCGGCAAAGCCTCAGTACTCAAGGCATTTGAGGACCTGGGCTATTATTGCGTCGATAACCTGCCCATTGATCTGATCCCGCGCTTTGCCGACCTGGCCAAGCAGTCCGCGGAAATTGAAAAAGCGGCGCTGGTGGCCGATATCCGCGAAGGCGAACAGCTCAAACGTCTGCCCCGGATCATTCAATCGTTACGCAAGCAGATCAACACCACGGTGCTTTTTCTTGAGGCTTCTGATGACGCGTTGCTGCGCCGTTTCAGTGAGACGCGCCGTCCGCATCCGTTGGGAAAGGACTCCACCGTAAAGATCGCACTCCAGAAAGAACGCCGCATGATTCAGCCCATCCGCGCCCTTGCGGACATGGTGGTGGACAGCTCTAAATTCAATGTGCATGAGCTGCGTTCGCACATTACCAGCAAGTTCGCCGCGGGCAATACGGACAAAGACATTCTTGTTTCCATTGTTAGCTTTGGCTACAAAGCCGGTGTTCCCAACGATGCGGACTTGCTCTTTGATGTCCGCTTCCTGCCCAATCCGCACTTTATCCCCGCGTTCCGCCCGTTCACCGGACGCCATCCCCAGGTGGCCAAATACATCCGTTCATTTCCCCAGACGCAGGAGTTTATAGATCGAATCTCAGCATTGCTGGTCTACCTGATTCCGCATTATGTCCGCGAGGGAAAGAGTTACCTGACTATCGGCTTTGGCTG
>DATBCN010000564.1:0-7685 GCA_036270475.1 Candidatus Angelobacter sp.
CGGGACCGGCAGGCCGATCTTGCTGGCCATATGCGCAAGCTTGCGGCCTAGTCCGCTGCTGGATGGCCCAATTTTTTTTACCTGCATCAGCTTGGGCAGAAAATCATGGAACGGCTCGCCCACATTCCACACTCGTCCCACCGATGGATTGATATAAAAAAGACGCGCAGAATGCGCGCACCGTGCGTGGGTCGCGTGGGAAAAGCGTCAACATGCAGCAGGTCATTGCGTTTGTGCAGGGGCAGATCGCGGCCTTGTTCCTCCAGAGGGCGGAAGCTAGCAAAATCCAGCTTCATCTTGGCGGCATACGGCGACAGAAATTGCGCAATGAACTTTGTCACCGCGCCGGAGAAGTCCCGCATGATGCCATTCATGCGCTCGCGATCGGGCGAGTTGTCGTCCACGCCCTTCAGCATGTCCTTTGCCGGGCGGTAGGAAATATTTTTGTGGAAACGCGAGCCGGCCTGTTTCTGGGAAAGCAGGAATTCGCGGTCGGCGTCCGGGAACGCAAAAGGCACATGGCTGAAAAAAAGTACCTTGCCCCGCTCCAGTTGATCGCAATGCCACGCAGCCTGCTTCAGGTCAAAGCGCGTAACGTCCAAAATAGCCGAGCCGTTTGATGCTGCCATAATCCACTCACCTGTGGGGGTGTGACCATCATATCGTGCTAATTCCTCGGCGGCAAAGGCCCGCCCAGCCTGGTCCGTGGCGCCTATTGAAAAACATTAGGGTCGACTTTCGCCGGCGAAAATCAGTATGCTTTCCCGGTCATTCCCCGGGAAGGTGAAAAATGGGCGACTCGTCAATGTCCTCGGTGATTACCGGGCTGGTTAGCGGCGTCATCTCTTCCGCCCTGACGTATTTCGGCACACGCTCCAAACTGCGCCTGGATATGACGGCGGAATACGATAAAGACCTGCGCCAGAAACGGCTTGAGCTTTATAAAGACCTTTGGCCCAAAACAAAACCGCTGGCCGAGTTCAGCGCCGAATCCCCTCTGACCTATGGCATTGTCAAGGCCGTGTCCACGGAAATGCGTGACTGGTATTTCGCTGAAGGCGGCATCTATCTTTCCCGGAACAGCCGTGGGCCGTATTTCCATCTGAAAAAGCTGATGCAAACCGTGCTGGACGACGGCCAGTTGCGGCAGTCACCCGGCAAGGAGCTTGCACTTGAACAAGCCGGGGAAATACTCACCGCCGCGCGCGAGCTGCGCACCAGCCTTGCGGACGACATAGGAGCGCGGCAAGCCCCATGGTTGTAGCCAGCGTCGATTTCAAAAGGTAACAGCCGATAAGCGCCGCCCTGGATGGGACACTGGGCGCGAGCTTCCTCGCGCCCATGGCCGTTTATTTGTCCTTGTCTTTGTCTTTGTCCCTGCACAACGCGCCATCCACAATCGCCGTCAGCAATCCAGCAGACGCGGTGATCTTCCGGCTGAAGCATCCACTGGAAGAATCATTGGAGAAAAACTCCTGTGCGCTTTGCTGGCCCGTGTTTCCGGTGATGTTGAAGTTGGCGTCGAACAGCAGCGTATCGCTCGGCGTGGCGGTGTTGGAGACCACGCTGAATGAATCGCCGCCATCTTCGCCGTGTTGCGTGGCCGCGCTCAGGAATTGTTGCCGGATCGTGGTGGTCTGCGATCCGCCGGAGCCATCTGCATTCACGTTAAAGCTAAAAACCAGGTCCAGGGGCCATTCAAGACGCTGCGCTGAATTCCCGCTGCCATGGCCGTTCGTCCTGGTCTCGGAAGCAATAGTGGTTCGCTGCTTGATGTTCTGCACAAAGGCCGTGTTCGTGATGTTGAAATCCTGGCGGCTGGAGAATTGAATGTCCTGCCGCACCTCGGTTTCCACGCGGCCATGCGAGGTCCTGGCAAAGCCTTCCACGCGGAAAACGCGCGAAGAACCCACCGTCACCGAACCGGTAATGCTTCCGTCCGCCGCGGTGGTCAGGTTTTCAACCGTGTTTGGACTTGGCGCTCCAATGGTGTTGCGCGTGACTTCGCCGGTCACTTGCTGCGATCCATGGTCCTGAAAAACCAGCAGCGTGGCCGTGGTGGAAAAACCATTGTTGGCGCCAAACACGCTCACTGAGACCTGGTGCGGCTGTCCGTTGCTCAGCATGCCCGCGAACGGCGTGAGATCAACTCGGTACGGAGCAAAGTTGAGCGTCTGCACTCCGGGAATGGGACGCCATAGCAGCGGATCGATGCCGCCCGTATAGACCCACGGATAGACCGGGGCAACGCCGGCCGGCGTGCCATCAATGGTGACCTGGCTCTCACGGAACGCGCCTCCGCCACAGCTTTGCAGCTCATTGGCCACGTCATCCGGCACGCATGTGTACCAGAATTCATCGCCCGCCTGGCTCTCGGCCACTATATCGATGAACGCCTGCTCAACATTTTTTGGGAGAGTAAATGTTTTGGCCAGGCTGCTGTTGGAAGTGGAGAGAAACGCGGTTCCTCCGGTGGGATCGGAGGCCAACGGCAAAACCAAATCAGCAGTGCGCGGAGCGTCATGGCGATGTGCCAAGGGATAGAACTGCAGCGTCGCGGTCCCAAACAGCGTGCTGGTAAAAGTTGAGTTCACCAGATTGCCCAGGTCCACGCGGCCATTTTGCGTGGTGGTGAGCAGCGCGGAGTAGTCGGTAAGGTCACGCTCAATGTGCCAGGAACGCGCCACCGTCCGTGAAGGTTCAGAGGTGGTGCCAAAGTAAACGTTTACGCCGCCAATCCAGATTTCCGCGGTGCGATCAAACTGTCTTCCTGCCTGGATGGAAAAATCCGCATTCAAGACGATCTTTGCCCATGGCCCCGGACATCCCGCGGGTGGAGCAAAGGAAAATGGCTTGGGAGAAAAATCCGCAAAGGCAAAATTGTTGAATAAGGTTACAACGCAGGGCGTGGTGTTGGGGCGGGCCAATGCCGGATCAGCGGTTGCCGTATTGCCGGAACCGATCACCAGTCCCGGTGGAGGAATGGGCTGGGCTGAGATTGCACTGGCCGCCAAAATAAGAATGGCCGCTACGACTATTTTTGCCGTTATGGAACAAATGGATGTCGGTCTTGTTGGACGAGCTGCGTTCATGACTGCCTCCATGGTGAGGGCCAAATTCTAATAACGGTAAGCACGGGGGTCAAACAGTCGCGAGCCCTGACTGGGGGCGTCTCAATTTTCATCCGCAAGGCGGCCATCGCGGTCCAGGGCGGAGGGTGGAGAAAATAACCAGCCAGGACCACCACCAATGCAATACCAATGAAAGCCAAAGCAGAGGTCCGCTGAGGACCTTCGTTGTGCCATTAGTGGCTGCTCAATTCCTTTGGAAGAAATGATGGATAGCGCATGATTTGTCCCAACGGCCCTACTGCCCAGCCCGCCTGTGGGCCGGCAAAGTTGACGGCATTAAAGTCACGATTGTGAAGGGAGTGCCAGGATTCCCCTCCGTTGTTTGTTTGATCGGCGCCGTTTGTGCCGACGGCCACAAGAACATGAGAGCCGGAAATGCCTGCAATCGCCACGCCGGAACGGTAGCCTGACGGCGGATGCGGGGCCAGCGTCCATGTTTTCCCTCCATCCTTTGTAAACGCTGCAGTGTGCTCTCCCTTGGCCGGCTCCTTATAGTCTCCGCCAACGGCCACACCGTCTTTCGCTGTCCAGAACGCGAGAGAGAATACGCCTTGCGTGGCCGCTCCATGCATGACCGGCGTTTCAGCCGCGGTCCAGGTTTGCCCGCGATCAGCAGAATGAAATACCCGGGCTGCCGGACCACCCGTGCCAAACCACACGTCATTCTTGCCGAAGGTTGCAATACAGGTGCCGCTGGCCGCGAACGCTCCTTCATTCGGTAACGCGGCCGGCATTTTCTTTATGTCCACCGGATTCCAGGTCGCGCCGTCAGAGGTGGAGATCAGGGGAAACTTGCCGTCAACCGAATCACTCAGGGCAATGCCGTGTGTGCTGTCCCAGAAGGCAAAGCAATCATAGAAGGCCCTGGGATCTTTGTTGGTGAATTGCAACTGCCATATTTTGCCGCCGTCAGAGGTCTTGTAAATCCGCGATTGCTCGCCCGGACCGATGCTGAGGACGAAGGCCGTGTTGGCGTCAAAAGCCTGAACATCGCGAAAATCAAGGGCGCTTGCGCCCACAACTTCAACGTGCTGCCACGTCGCGCCGCCGTCCACGGTGCGCAAGACCGTTCCTTTTGCGCCGCTGGCCCAGGCTACTTTGTCTGAAACAGCGCTGATGCCGCGAAGCTGCACGTCAGTCCCGCTGTTTTGCTGCACTTGCGCGCTTCCCAGCCCTGCCGGCAGACAAACGCTCAAGAGAACAACGAATCCACGCATTCTATGCTCCTCTATGACAGCACATAAACTTTACAACTTGTGCAGCTTAAAAAATTCCACAATCGCCACGCTCTTGCGCTATGCCGCCGATGAATTCTAGAAATTAAAGACAGGGCCGGGCAAGACTGTTTACCGAAATGGACTCTTCCTGCCATATGGTAAAACGCTTCCTTTCACTGCTCCGCTCATTTAGTCTTTCCGGCTTGGCAATAATTACTGAACCAGGGGGATGTACCATGACCGCATTCTTCCGTCTTGTTCTTATTTTTACGTTCGTGATCGCCGCCTGGCCGGGAAACGCACAGACCAATCTGCCGGGAACACAATCCATCTCCGGCGTGTTGGCTGAACTGGTCCAGACGCCGGCAGTCTCCGGCTATGAACAAACAGTTGGCAAGATCATTAGCGCGCGTCTGCAGGCCATGCCGCGGCATTACAACCCAAAGACGGACAATCTGGGCAACGTAACGGTCACACTTGGCTCCGGATCGCCCACCCGGCTGCTGGTTGCGCCCATCGATGAGCCCGGCTTTGTAGTCAGCGGCATTACGCCGGAGGGATATCTGACGCTGCAACGCCTTCCGCAAGGCGGCAATCTGCCGCTGTTCAATGAGCTTTATGCGGCGCAGCCGGTGAAACTGCAAACCCCGAAAGGCGCGTGGATCAATGGCGCGATGTCTGGGGTCTCGATTCATTTGCAACCACAACGGCAGCACCCACCGAGCATGGCTGATCTCGACAATATGTATGTTGACGTGGGAGCCACCTCGGCGGAGCAGGCGCGCGCCGGCGGCGCTGACGTGCTTAGCCCGCTCGCCATTGACCGCCACTTCTATTGGCTCGATCTGGGCAAAAAATATGCTTCGCCTGCCATTGGCGATCGCTTTGGCGCGGCCGCACTGCTTGAACTGCTGCGCTCACTTGACGCTGGGAAACTCAAGGGCACGCTCACCGTTGCGTTTGTAACGCAGCAATGGCTCGGTGCGCGAGGATTGCAAAAACTTCTCTACCAGCTCAAGCCGGACGAGATGATTTATGTTGGCCGTCTCATGCGCCCTGCTGCTCCCGCGGCTGGCGCTGGGCAAGGCGGTTCTCGACGTCCCGCCGCCGAAATAGAGGCGCAGCGTGAATCGGCTCCTGGTTTCAAGCAATTGCCCGGCAGCGGAGTCATTATTGCTTCAGAAAAGCCTGAGGCGGAGCTTTCCGGCATCGCAGCCGAACTTAAACAGGCTGCAAGCCAGGTCAACGCTGCCATCAACACAGACATCACCGCGCCTCTGCTGCCGCGCGGCGGCTATATGGCCCAGGCCAAACTTCCCGAACGCACTGTATACCTTTCCATCGCAACCGGCTTTCCTTCAACGCCAGCCGAAGTAATCGATGCCGGCGATCTAAACGCACTGACCGCGGTGCTGGAGCAATATCTTGCGGGGTCCGCACAGAAGCCGCTTGCCGAAACAGGCGCTTACGCTGAACCTGGCGCACCGGACCGTCCCGCCTCTGCGCCCGCAACCGAAGCTGTGCTCAAGAAACTGATTGAAACCTACGGCGTGAGTGGCGGTCACGAACAAAATATGCGTGAAACCGTGGCCGCACTATTGCCCGCCTGGGCCAAGCCGGAAACTGACGATGCCGGTAATCTCATCCTGCACTGGAACGGAAGCTCTGGAAACACCGGCGGCAAACCTGCGGACGCGAAGGGCCCCAGCACGAAGTCCCCCAGCATCGCCGTGGTCGCGCACATGGATGAAATCGGCTATGAAGTTCATGCCATCCTCCCCGACGGGCGGCTTGAGCTTGAGCCGAAAGGCGGCGGCGTGCTGGCATACTTTCTTGGCCACGTGGCGATGGTGCATTCCGGCGAGCGCATCTGGCCCGGCGTGCTCGAACTCCCGGAAGGATGGGAGAAATCTGATTTTCAGTGGCCGCGCAATCCGCGCCAGATGTTCCACATGGACATCGGCGCGCACAGCCCTGAAGATGTTGCCGCGATGCATATCAAGACCGGCGACTTTGTCACTGTCCCCAAGCAATATCACAAGCTCATGGGCCGCCGTGCCTCGGCGCGGGCGTTTGATGACCGCGTGGGCTGCACGGCGCTGGTGGCAGCGGCATGGGCCCTTGGTCCCGATCTGAAAGGCCGTGACGTTACCTTCATCTGGTCGACCAGTGAAGAGATTGGCTTGGAAGGCGCGGCGGCGGCGGCAAAACATCTGGCGGCTGAAGGCAAAACGCCGGATTACGTTTTTGCCATCGACACTTTTGTAAGCTCCGACTCTCCTCTCGAATCCAAGCGCTTCGGTGACGGCCTCCTGGGCCAGGGCTTTGTGGTGCGCGCCGTGGACAACTCCAATGTTGTTCCGCGCAGCCTGGTCGAGCGCATGGTCTCCATGGCCCGCGGTGGCGGCATCCCGGCACAGTACGGCATTACCGGCGGCGGCAATGATGGCGCTGCATTTTTGCTCTACGGCGCCACGGACATCGCTTTGGGCTGGCCTCTGCGCTATTCCCATTCCCCGGCGGAAGTGGTTGACGTGCGTGACGTGGAAGCTCTTTCCCGGATCATCACCGCCATCGCACAAGGCTGGTAGCTAAA
The DNA here is from genome assembly GCA_036270475.1 of Candidatus Angelobacter sp. GTDB lineage: Bacteria > Acidobacteriota > Terriglobia > Terriglobales > Acidobacteriaceae > Angelobacter. Next base: position 6,945 of record DATBCN010000564.1, read on the forward strand.
AAACGTAAAAATGGGCGGAAAATCAAGCGCTTTTGCATAAAACACTACTTTTCTAGTGGCACCCAATAAGGGTGTATATTGTCTTTGCTGCGCACTGGTATCCGCACGGTCGCCTTATGTTACGAATAACGGATTTCATAAGGGAAACATGTGATGGCAGGGGGATGGAAGTGCATGGTAGGATAATTCCCCGTTTGCCATGTCAACGCTAGTTCGAGACCTAAAATACGCCCTAAGAGCATTCGCGAAAAGCCCCGGATTCACCCTGGCGGCCGTATTGTCGCTGGCCATTGGCATTGGGGCCAACACCGCCATCTTCAGCATTACCAGCGCCCTGCTGTTGCATCCGCTGCCTTATAAGGATGCTGACCGCCTGGTGATTTTGTGGAATACCTCACCTGGTCTGGGCATTACGCGCGACTGGTTTTCCACGGCGCAGTATTTTGACATCAAGAACGGGCACCATGGATTTGAGCAGATCGCGCTCGCCATCGGCGGAAACTACAACCTCACGGGCGACGGCGAACCGGAACGCGTAGGCATTGTCCGCGTCACCAGCAACCTGCTGCCCATGATCGGGGCCAAGGCAGAGATCGGGGGCCTGTTTGCTCCAGAGAATGACCGCGTGGGCTCTCCCAACGTAGCAGTGCTCAGTTACGGCATGTGGAAGCGGCGCTATGGCTCCGCCCAGGAAATAGTTGGCCGGCGGATCACGATAAACTCCCACATCTATCAAGTGAT
>DATBCN010000565.1:0-1979 GCA_036270475.1 Candidatus Angelobacter sp.
GCCCGCTGAATCGGGGCCTCATCCATTTCATCCTGCTTACCGGATTTACCGGCGCACTTTTTCTGGCATACAACCATGCTGCTTACGGTAACGCGCTGGAGTTTGCCAATGGGCCCTATTCCGCGCGGGCCATCCAGCAGCGCAGCAAGACCGCAAGCATGCCTACGTATCCGGGTGAAGGTTCCCCGCGCGATGCGGCGCTGCAATTCTTGAAGACCGCCAGGCTCAACGTGGCGGAGGGCCCAGCGGAGCATCTGCTGTTTGCCGCGGCATTGGTCGCGTTGCTCTCAGCCATTTATTTTTCGCGGCGTTATCTTCCCTGGACTGTCTTGTGGACGCCTGTCTTGTTTTATGTCCTATGCATCGCGTGGGGCAGCGTGCCAATCTATCATCCTTATTGGTGGCCCTTTAGCTATTACAACGTCCGCTATGGACTGCAGTTGCTACCGGCGATTGCCGTTTTTTCCGCACTGGCATGCGAGTTCGCTGTTAACTTCTTTTCGCCGCGGACGGTTTCCTGCGCCGCCACTCTCCTGATCGCCGCAAGTTATTTCTCCGTCTGGCATAAGACTCCTATCTGTCTGCGTGAAGCCCAGGCCAACGGCAGGGAACGCATGGCCTTGGAGCAGGACCTTGCCGCCCGGCTAAAGGCCCTTCCTTCATCGGCAACGTTGATGATTGATTGCGGCGGGCACCCCGGCGCGGTACAGATGGCGGGCATCCCATTCCGCCGCGTGTTGCGGGAAAGTAATCCGCCTTCCTGGGAGATCGCCTTGACGCGGCCGGCGCAGTCGGCTGACTACATCATTGCTTTCCCCGGAGATGAAGTTGATCGCGCGGTCCGCCTGTTTCCCCAGGGACTGGAGCCAGTTGCCACAATCGGCACTCCCTTGCGTCCAAAGGCTGTTATCTACCGTTCATTGCGCTAATAATGGGGAGGGAACGGTTTCTGCATCCATGCTGAACAGCGTTTTATTTTCCTTGCCGCACCTCCCGCTGCCCGGAGAGCTTCCGCAGGACATGCTGCGCCTTTTGCTGGCGGCGGTGCTGGGCGGACTGATCGGCCTGGAGCGTGAATTAAAACACCGCCCCGCTGGATTGCGCACCCACATGTTTATCTGCTTTGGCGCGTCCATGTTCACCATTCTTTCCACGGACCTTGCCGGCGCGTTTGGAGCCGGCGACCATACGCGTATTGCCGCGCAGATCATTCCCGGCATCGGCTTTATCGGAGCGGGATCTATCCTGCATGCTCGCAGCGGCGGCGTGAGCGGCCTGACCACGGCCGCAACCATCTTTGTGGTGGCTTCCATTGGCATGGCTTGCGGAGGCGGTTCGTATTATCTGGCGGTATTTGCCAGCCTGCTGATGTTTCTGGCGCTGCGGCTGCTGGGCTGGATGGAGCAGCGCTTTAGCCTGAAAGCCTCAGTGATGAATTATTTTGTGGTGTCAGAGAAATCGGCCTCTGAGCTGGTGGCGGAAGTCCACTTCATCATGGACAAGATGGGTAAAGATCTGCGCGGCCTGCACCTGGCCCGAGGCGAAGGCAAACAGAGGCTTTCCTTCAGCGTGGACGCCACCCGGCGGGAACAAAAGCACCTGATGGATGCGCTGCGGGAATCCGATACGCTCAAGAATTTCGAAGTCACCGCCGGAATGGACATCGATTAAGCCATGGTCCCCTTTACCAAAGCCTCGGCCTGCGGGAATGATTTTTTGATTATCGACGGAACCGATGCTCCGCCGGACCTGGCTGAATTCAGCCGGCGCATTTGCGACCGCCACAACGGAGTGGGCGCTGACGGCGTGGAGTGGCTTTTTCCCGCGCAAGACGCCGTCATTCATGCGCGCCTGATCAACGCGGACGGCAGCGAAGCGGAAATTTCCGGTAATGGCACGCGCTGTGTGGCAGCGTATATGGTAAGCCTGGGACACGCAGGCAAAATCGCCATCCGCACCGGAGCAGGCGTGAAGCATTG
>DATBCN010000566.1:0-7338 GCA_036270475.1 Candidatus Angelobacter sp.
GCTTGCTGTTGTCAGTGACGTAAACAAGCTGGTCGCCCGGCCTGCGTTCATCTGACACGCATTCCAGCCGGTGGCCGGTGAGCAATTCAATCTCATCCATCAACTCCAGCAGCGAAATGGAATTCTGCGGCCCGCCACCCACGTTGTAAACCTCAGTCCTGGTGGTTTCAATATTCTTGTGCGCGGCATCAAAGGCGCGGATGAGATCTTCCACGCAAAGCACGTCGCGGACCTGACGGCCATCCCCGTAAATCACCACGGGCCGGCCTTGTAAGGCGGAGTAAACAAAGTGCGCCACCCAGCCCTGGTCTTCCGTGCCAAACTGGCGCGGCCCGGCAACGCACGACATGCGAAAAACTACCGTCGGCAGGCCATAAATGCGGCCGAAATCGCGGACATATTGATCGGCAGCGCCCTTGGAGCATCCGTAGGGAGAGTGAAAATCCAGCGGCTGTGATTCTGCCGTGCCCGGGTGTCCGGGAATCGCATAACGTTTACCACTGACGACCGGCAGGCCCAGTCCAAGATCGCCATACACTTTGTTGGTGGAGGTAAAGAGGACGAAGGGCCGGTTTCCGCCGCGGCGTGCAGCATCCAGCACATTGAACGTGCCGGCAAGGTTGACCTCAAAATCAAGACGCGGATCAGCCACTGAAGTAGTAACGGCCACCTGGGCGGCGAAATGATAAATCTCATTTGCGTGGACCACCGCTTTCTCCACTAATCGCGCGTCACGCACGTCACCCACTGTTACCTGCAGCCGGGTGGAAGCGCCGGCGGTCTTTCTGAGCCATTCCAGATTGTGGTGTACGCCCGCGCGCGAGAGATTATCAAAAATATGGACCTTCGCGTCTGTGCGGGTAAGCAGCGCGTGGGCCAGGTTTGACCCGATAAAGCCTGCTCCACCAAAAATCAGCACTGAACGCGCTTCTTGCTTCCGCATGGTCCCCCCTTTCTAAAAATTCGCGGTACGGTTCTTTTGGATGCAACCAGCGCAACTAGGCTGTGAGGCCAAATTCACTGAGTTGCGCCACAGCTTCAGCGGCGCGGTCCTGCGATTGTTGTGAGCATAGCCACTGCACCAGGTCCCTGAGCCCATCAGCAAAGCACACGCTGGGCGCATAGCCCAATAATTTGCGCGCGGCTGAAATATCGGCAAAACAATGGCGGACGTCCCCGGCGCGGTGCTTCTGGGTCAGCTCAACCGGAAGCTCAGACTCCATGGCGCTGGCCAATCCCGCAGCCACTTCGCGAATGGAGATCGGCTCGCCTGATCCGATGTTCAGCGCTATCCCGTCAGCCTGCGAAGACTCCATGGCCAGCAGGTTGGCGCAGACCACATCCTGCACGCTGACAAAGTCGCGCAGTTGCTGTCCATCTTCAAAGATCATGGGCCGGTTGCCATTCATGAGCCGCGAGGCAAAGATCGCGGCCACGCCGGTATAAGGGTTGGACAGCGCCTGGCGCGTTCCATAAATATTGAAGTACCGCAGCGCCACTACGGGCAGCGCGTAGGTGCGTCCAAAGAGAAGACACATATCTTCCTGGTCTCTCTTGGAGAGCGCGTAGATTGAACTGCACTGCAAAGGCTTTGTTTCGTCGGTTGGAATCGGCGTGAGCGCTTCACAACATGCCGGGCAATTTGGCTCCCACTGCTTGGTCCTGAGTTGAGCCACGGAACGCGGTTGCGGGGCCACGCTGCCGCATTGCGCGCAAAGATATTTTCCTTCGCCATAGATGGACATGGATGAAGCCAGCACCAGCTTCGCTACGCGGCTCCGGCGTTGTAGAAGTTGCTGCAGCAGCACCGCGGTGCCTTGCGTGTTCGTGCCCATGTAATGCTCAATTTCATACATGGACTGGCCCACCCCAACGGCTGCAGCCAGATGAAACACTACGTCAATACCATTGAGCGCACGGCGCACGGCTTCGCTGTCCCGCACGTCTCCGTGCATGAACTCCGCGCCTTCCGTGAGATAGCCGGGAATTCCATGGTGGTGTACCTGAGCGGTCAGGTTGTCAAGAATGCGCACGTTGTGTCCGGCGGCCAGCAATGCGTCGGCAAGATGCGAGCCAACAAAACCTGCTCCGCCGGTGATGAGTATGTTTTTGGCCATTCTTATCTGGCTCCAATCAAAATGTCTTTGTCTTGTTTTAATTTTGCCGCGGCATACTTACGCACGGCCCAAACCGTAAACTCCTCAAAGTCCTCTATTCTTTTTGGCGGGCTCGTATAGTGCGGCGCAAGGCCCATGTGCTCCGGGGTAAAGCATAGCGTCAATGTGATATTGAAAGGACCAAGCACCTGCATTTGGCGATCAAACCAGGCCTCGGCGTTCGGACGAAACCAATCCGCCCAACTGATGCCAGTCCTTAAATATCGCACGCCCAAACGCTGCAGCCACTCAACGGCAAGATCAAGCCGCGGATCTTCATAGTGGAACCACTGGCAGATTCCCATGCCGCTGGGAAACGATTCCGCTGTCAGCTTGGGCGAACCGTCTTCCCGTAAAAGCCCCATGTAGTAGTGCCGATAGTAGGCGCTGCCTTCAGCTTCCTTGTGGCGCGTGGTTGCCGACCAGGTCGCTGGCAAGTCCAGCAGGCTGTACCAATGCACGCGGTCCACAATGGGCAAAAGCAGCTCCGCCGTGCGTTGCAGGCCAAATAACTGTACTTCCTCGGCGCCAAACGACGAGACACCCGCCTCAGAAACCCAGATCGGTTTTTTCGTGACGGCACGAATTTCGTCTATCTTTTTCGGCCAGTCCTGGATCTGCCAATGGTTCCAATCCAGCGGAAAGCCATGCACGGAGACAACATCCACGGCATCCAGCACGCCGTAAGAGCCAAGCAGCTCAATGAAATTGGGATCGATAGGCGAAATGCCGCCCAGCACAATCGGCAGCTCCGGATTTTCCCGGCGAATGGCCTTGCTGGCGGCAATCACCATGCCGGCGAAAATCTTCCAATCGGGGTCCAATTTGAAGTCCCAATGGGAAAGATTGTTCGGCTCATTCCACAACATGACTGCTTCAACCATGCATGCACCTTTGCGCAAGAGAGCTGGGCTGGATTACAGGGTGCCCGCTAATTCGTGGTCCAAAATGTACTTACCGTCGTCCTTAGTGACATGAGAGGGCGCACAAATCCAGGTTTCCTGCTCCGGGTGGGCCGTGATTCTCAGGCCGGAGCTGCGCAGCATTCCCTCCATGGCGCCATGATTGGGGATCCACCAGTTTGTTGGATCGCCCGAATAGTTCTTCTCGATAAAGTACATGCAGGGGAAGTCCGGGTTCTTGAAGACTTCCGTGTTCCAAAAATGATAATCCTCACGCAGCGCCGGGCTAGTGAGCGCGCCGCGAACCATGGTTTGGAAAATGAGACTGCCTTTGACCTTCTTGATGACTTTATCCAGCGCGAACAGAGGGTAACGCAGATGGTAAAAGACCCCCATAAAAAGGACGTAATCGAACTGGCCCGGAATCGAGTCAACATCATAGACGGAACACTTGGCAAATTCGATGTCCAGGCCCAAAACCTGGGAGGCAAACCGCGCCTGTTCAAGATAACGATCGTCCACGTCAACGCCCAGAACGCGGCTGGCGCCTCTTTTCTTGAGTTCAATGGAATGAAAGCCGCCATTGCATCCCACATCGAGCACCGTGGCCCCGGACAGATCAAGCGGCAGAGCGGGAGCAATGTGCTTCCACTTGACGTTGGGAAAATCGCCCAGAAAATGATGCGGCGCGGTAAGAACGCCATTCAGGTTGATGTTATGGAACCACTCACCCATTTCAGAGATACGGCGTGTGAGGTCCTGGAGGCCATTCAGATTCGGCGTTACATCCTCCCGGCTGATGTTCGTTCCCATTGTGGCCATCGTATATGACCGTCTCCCGTGAGCTAAATGCTTACATTCATTGGATTAGACTCGGCTTGAGGAACTTAGGATGTCTCTGCGCGGGGGCCTATGGGGCAAAAGAAAAACCACCTGGCATATCCGGTGCGAAGCTGTTTCGTGTTTTCTCGACCAAAAAGATCAGGGAGCAGAGCTACTAGGTCGTGATAGCCCCCTCCCGTTGCGTAAAACTCAGAGTTCGTTCGCCAGCCATGACTTGCTGCTGTTCGGGCTGGTTAAACGGTCCTGCGTCCCGTAACCAGGTTAATCACCGCAACAACCAAAGCAATTACCAGCAAAAGATGGATCAGACCGCCAGCTACATGGAATCCCCAGCCCAAAAGCCAGAGGATGACGAGGATCGCGAAAATCGTCCAAAGCATAGGTACCCCTTGAAGTCAGAAAACTCTAATCGGCTGCCACTCAACATGAGAAGCGGGTTTTCAAAGCGGAGTTGTCCTGAATTGAAAGGATTTCGCGGTGGGATCTTCGCGCGCATCGCTCATGCTCGTGAGCGAAGGCTTGATTTTTCCGCCCGCAAACAGTTGCGTGCCGGGAAGTTCGTACCAAAAAAAAATGTGCCGGCCTCAGGGGCCGGCACACTCGATTCACTTTGTTATCCGGTTATTTCATGATGCTTGGACCGGGCAGCGGCGGGGCCGAGACCCAGTGCGTTATTCCATATTCTTTCAGTTTGCGGTACAGGGTGGTCTTGCCGATGCCGAGCGCCCGTGCCGTCATCAGTTTGTCGCCATTGAGCTGCTGCAACGCGTCGAGAATGGCCTGTTTTTCCATTTCGGCAAGCGGCAGAATCCGGGCTTGTTTTCCCGGAGTTACTGTGCGCAAGGCAACTGTTCTGATGTGAGGAGGGAAATCGGCGGACTGCAACACCGGTCCAGGGCTCATTGCCACGGCCCGTTCCAGGCAGTTTTCCAGTTCGCGGACATTGCCAGGCCAATCATAAAGCTGCAGCAGCTTCATGGCCTCCGGGTTGATGGAATACTGCACCTGTTTGCTTTGTCCGATGCGCTCCAGGAAGTGCTCCGCCAATGAGCGGATGTCTTCCTTGCGTTCACGCAGCGGCGGCAAACGCAGGCCAACCACATTGAGCCGGAAGAAGAGATCGCGGCGGAACGTTCCCTGCTGCACCGCCATCTCCAGGTCGCGGCTGGTGGAAGCAATAATGCGTACTTCCACCGGGATGGCTTTCGCGCTGCCTTGCGGATGGAACTCGCGTTCCTGCAAGGCGCGCAGCAGCCGGCCCTGTATATCCAGCGGCATCTCGCCGATCTCATCAAAAAAGACGGTGCCGCCGCTGGCCAATGCATAGAATGCATCTTTGTTTTTGGATGCGCCCACAGCTGTCTTCATGGGGCCGAAAAGTTCATTTTCCAGCATGCCAGGGGCAGGTGAAGCACAATCCACCAGCAGAAACGGACGGTCGCGGAAAGTTCCGTCGGCGTGAATGGCCCGCGCCACGGTTTCTTTTCCTGTGCCGCTCTCGCCCTGTACCAGGACGGGATGTTTACTGGTTGCCACCTTGGCGATAATACGATAGAGCTTTTGCATTTCAGGGGAGAGTCCGAGCATACCTTTGTACTCTGAGTTGGTTTGTATGTGTTCGCGAGAAATACGGTCTTCCAGTGAATTCCGCAGCCGTCCGGCGGCCCGGGTCAGCAGCACCTTGAGTTCTTCGCCCTTGAATGGCTTCCGGATGAAGTCGCAGGCGCCACTTTTCATGGCGGTCACAACGGAATCAATACTGGCCTGGCCGCTGACTATGATGACTTCAGTCTGCGGATGCATTTCCTTGAATTTAGCCAGGAGATCCATTCCATCCTGGGTTGATTGGCGCACGTCCAGCAAGACAACATCTACCGGCTGCATTTCCATCTGGCGCAAGGCTGAACGCGTATCTTCCGCGGTGTAGACCTTGAATCCCATGCTGCCGGCCACTTCCTTACATAAATCACGAACCCAGCGCTCTCCATCCACAATAAGCAGAAACAATGATTCAGCAGGAGCAGCTTCCTCCTGCGTAATGGCCCTTACTGCGATCGACGACATAGATTCCCTTTCTGCGATTCCGGACGCCATGGTTTACCCTTGGTCCCCACGGTTGAAAATACCGATGGTTTTAAACATCCGTCACAGCGGCGACAAGCGCAGGCTTACATGGTTACGTTCGACCATCCCGATCATTGAAATCGTCAATAAGGAAAAACTTAGCGACCCGCCGCTAACGGTGTTCGCTTTATAAAGTTAACTGCACTTCGCAAGTTAAATGAGTGGGAACGCTTTTTTACGATTAAACTTAAAAATTTCCAATTTCAGAACAGACTTAGAATGTTGTTACCTGCAAACACGGCAGTCCATGGGCCACTTGGACACACGCAACGATGACTTGAGAACCACGCTGGCTTGACTTAAGCCGAACGCACACGATACCTTCGCCACAACGCGCACCAGTGAACTCTGGGGAGAAAAACATTGCCTTTTCAGCGAATGATTACGCTCACAACCGATTTCGGTTTGACTGAGCATTATGTTGGTGCAATGAAAGGGGTTATCTACAGCATTAACCCAGCGGCCCAACTGGCGGAGATTACCAACGCCGTGCAGTCCTATGACGTGTTGGACGGCGCCCTGGCCATCGCCCATGCCTACAACTATTTTCCAAAAGACACAGTGCATCTGGTGGTGGTTGATCCCGGCGTTGGCGGGACGAGACGGCCGATCATCGCCAGTATTGGACAATATTTTTTTGTAGCGCCCGACAACGGTGTGCTTTCCCTGGTTTACGAACGCGAAGAGCGTGTGACCGTGCGCCACATTACTTCAGAATATTATTTCCGCCAGCCGGTCAGCACTACGTTCCACGGCCGCGACATCTTCGCTCCCGTGGCCGCGTATTTGAGTAAAGGGGTAGACTCGAGCAAGTTTGGGGATGAAATCACCGACTATGTGCGCTTTGCCGCTCCCAAGCCAAAAGCCACTGCGGCCAATGCGTGGAAAGCAATCGTGCTCAAGACGGACAAGTTCGGCAACCTCATGACCAACATCACAGCAAAAGACATTCCCCAGATCTTTGATGGCTCGCGCAATGCATTCAAACTCACGGTGGGTAAAGCAGAGGTGACCAAGCTGCTTTCCAATTACGCGGAAGGAACACCGGGAGAGCTGTTCGCGATTTTAGGCAGCTCCGGCTTTCTGGAAATCTCCACGAATAAAGGCTCGGCTTCACGCGCGGCGGGCGTGGAAAAAGGCAGCGAGGTGCTGGTCAGCGTGTCTGGCAGTTCAGCGAACGGCGGTTCATAAAACATGCGGCAACTTCTTCGCTTTTTCTGGAACTCCACCCGCGGACATCGCTTTGCCCCCTGGCGCAGCCCGTATCTGCGCTGGCGCATGGAAACCTATTCCGGCCTGAAAATGAACCAGAT
>DATBCN010000567.1:0-1532 GCA_036270475.1 Candidatus Angelobacter sp.
ACGCGCATCACCAGGGCATTTGAAAAGTATCCGATCAAGTGTTCCAGCGCGGGGTCCTGGCGATTAGCGACCGGTGATCCAACAACCACATCATTTTGTCCGCTGTATCGATGGAGCAGCACGGCAAATGACGCCAGCAGCGTCATATAAAGAGTGCAATCATTCCGCCGGCTCAGGCTTTCAATGGCGGTGAGTTGTTCTTTTGGTATGGCCGCTCTCACAACAGCACCTGCAAAACTCTGCCGCAAAGGACGTGGCCGGTCACGCGGAAGATCGAACTGTTCTGGCGCGCCAGCCAGATGCTTGCTCCAATAATCCCGATCAGCCATCCGCCGGTCGTCGGCTGCATTGCCGCGCTGCCAGAGCACATAGTCCATGTATTGCACGGGAAGCGGCGGCAACAATGGCTCCAGGCCATCTTGAAACGCCCGATAGCAAGCTGCCAATTCATGATGAAAAATATCTTCCGACCAGCCATCAGCAACAATGTGATGAAAGGTGCGCAGGAGAACATGCTCTTGCTCTGAGAGTTTGAGCAGTTTCAACCGAACCAGTGGGCCTTGCGCGAGATCAAATGGCTCGTCCCATTCATGGCGCATGGATTGGGTTAACTTTTCCTCTTGTGCGTGAGGGGCCAGAGCGCTCAAATCGATTACGGGTAGCTCCAGCGTCAACCTGGGAGACATGATTGCGATGGGCGTGCCGTCAATCTGTGCAAAATGAGTGCGCAGGCTCTCATGCCGTTCCAGAATTGCGTTAATTGCATGCTGCAACGCGGCCACATCCAGTTCTCCGCGCAACCGCAGCGCTGCAGGAATGTGGTATTGCGTGCTGCCTCCCAACTGATCAATGAACCAAAGGCGTTCTTGCGAATAAGAAAGCGGCAGAGCTACAGGACGCGCCTGTGCCACCAGCAAAGATTGCACTTTGTTGCTGGAACTGATCTGAGCGGCAAGCTGGGCGACGGTAGGCGCGTCAAAGAGCGCACGTGCCGCCAGATCAATGCCAAAATGCGCACGAACACGGCCCAACACCTGCATCGCCATGAGCGAATGGCCGCCGAGATCAAAAAAACTATCGTGGATGCCGACTGTCTCACGCGACAACACCTCGCGGAACAAGCCGCAAAGGATTTGCTCTTCTGCTGTGCGCGGAGCAGTCTCGCTGTGACTTGACCATTCCGGCACTGGCAATGCGCGGCGGTCAACCTTGCCGTTGGGCGAGAGCGGAAATTGCTGCAGCAGAATAAACGCGGCGGGGACCATGTGCCGCGGCAATCTCTCCGTCAGGTTTCGCCGCAACAGAGACACATTAAGGTCTTCATTCTTCGGCGCATCATTCTTCGAGGCAATCAGGTACGCTACAATCTGCTTGCCGGAGACGCTGTCTTTCCGTGCCACAACGATTGCATCTTTTATGCCTGGCTGAGCAAGCAATGCGGCTTCAATTTCGCCCAACTCGATTCGAAATCCGCGAATCTTTACTTGCTGGTCGGCTCGCCCCAGGAAGTCGAGCGCGCCATCTAAACGGCG
>DATBCN010000568.1:0-1506 GCA_036270475.1 Candidatus Angelobacter sp.
TTGCTCAAAAACCTGCTGCGCTTCAGGCAGTCGATTGCGCCGCGTTTTTCCAGAACACAAACAGGCACGGCGAGCTGATAGCTGCAATAGAGACGGATGGCCCAGATCACGCAGACCACAACCGCGACAACCACCAGTATCCCGCCGCCCCAGGAAAGGATCATGGAAGTAGTGGGACCAAGGCTGGCGCGGCCAAATTTCGACATGAGCGTAATTGGCGCAACGCCAATAGCCACAGCTAACGCGGTAGCGCCCATGAAACGCACGGCAACACTCAGGACAATCCGGACGATCCTCCACAATAGCGGCCGGATCACCCGGTAGGACTCGCTGATTTTCGCCTGCTGTCCCAGATGCACGCGCGAAACCGCATGGACCGTGGCCCCGGTGGCAAATGAAAGCGCGACCAGATACGCCAAAACCAGGGCAACGATCCCCACGCCAAAAGCCGCTTCTGATGCAACGGCATCCAGATTGGGTATATGAATGAATGCCAGCAGAAAGAAACCAGCTTGCCCAAGCAAAACTATGGCCGGAGGCAGCACGGCTATGCCGGCAAACAGCAGAAAATTGTTTCTATAAAGGTAGAAAGTCCGGTCCAGCACCTGGCCAGTGCTCATGGGCCGCAGGGTTGAGTCCATAAGAGACATCTTTCTCTGGGGTAGAGCTGCATGGTATCACAGATAGATCGCATGGACGGACAGGAACTATCCGGCATTGGGCGCTGCGGCCGTGGAAGGCATGGGAGGCTGCTGCCGCCCGGCTGCATCCATCATCAACTGCAGATCAAAAGCCTCTTTGCGCACGCGCTGGTCGTAGTACACCAGCACCAGAGCAATGGTGGTGATGGGGCCGGACACAGCGCCGCCCAGAAAATCGGCAATGTAAATCCACACCGTGGCTGCCATGGTCAGGTGGGTGCGGGCCGTCACCATGATTGCCTTGCTGGCAAGAAGCGCGGGCATTTGCAGGGTATAGGTAAGGACCACACTCAACAGCCCGGTAAGAAACACAATACCCAGGATCCCCCACTTTGCGCCGTAAGTAAGGAACCTGCTGCGCACCATGGAGATTCTGGCCGGCAGTTGCTCCAGCGTACATGCGGGCACCGCCAGTGCGTACCGGCAGAGCGCATAAATCATCCAAACCAGAGAGCCAGCGAGTCCAGCTAACCCGAGCAACGCGCCGCCAGCCACGGCCAACATCATCCCCACCTGCGGTTCGGCGCTCTTTGAGAGCATGGGGATGGCAAGGGCAAGACCCAAAAATAGCGCATAGCAAAGGAACAGTGGCCCAATGGTAAACATTACGATCACAAAAAGCAGCCTGAGAATCTTGAAAAAGATTGGCCTGACCTGGCTGTAAGACTCCGCGATGGTTGTTGCCTTACCCAGATGAACCATGGAAACGGCATACGCAGTGGCGCTGGAAGCTAAGGACGTTCCGACTAAGTAAATGATGGTGCCAACAACTACGCTGACGACGATACGAACGAACAACGCCTGC
>DATBCN010000569.1:0-10081 GCA_036270475.1 Candidatus Angelobacter sp.
CACGTAGACGTTACCGGTTGAGTCAAGTTTCAGATCGGCAATTCGCTCTTCCTGTCCATTGGCTGGAGCAGTGCTTGAGCCGAAATATGTCGCATCGAGCGCCTCCGTTCCGGCAGCGTTCACCCGCACAATGTACCCAACTTCACCATTGAGATTGGTGGCTGTTCTTTGAAATGCTCCGGAAGTTGTGGGCAGACACGTATCAGTCGTGTGTCCGGCAAAGTATGCCTCGCCCGCGGCATTTATCGCGATGGCATTTGCCAGTTCAAAACCAAGCCCGCAGCTGCCGGTAAAGAAGAACGTGTAAGCCAGCGCCGATCCTGAAGCGTTGAGTTTGTCCAGAACAACGGGCGTTTGCTCGCAATCGGAGCACCCGTCCGTTGAAGTAATGTAAGCATTGCCGGCAGCGTCAATCGCCAACGCGTCAATGCCCACGCCGTTTGACGCCGTGTTGATGTATGTTGAATAAACCAGTCCTGATCCTGAAGGATTCAACTTGGTAACAAAGCCGGAAGAGCTTGCGCAGAAAGAAGCTCCGCGTTCGCAGTCTGCGCCAGCATTGCGGCTGAAGGCTCCGGTGGTGGTGGGATAGTCCGTTGCGGTTGTTGTGCCGGCAATGTAGACATTTCCCTTTTTGTCCACCGCCATGCTTGAAACTATTGTTGTGGCCGCCGCGGGGTTGCCGTTAAAATCGACAGCGCTGGTTCCACCAACCAACGTGGAATAACGCAGCACGGGGTCAATAACAAGTTCATAACGGCGGTCATACGGGCCAACTTGAAAACCGACGCGAGAATCGCCCAGGAGCGCATAGCGTACCGCCACCGGTTGGCGACGGTCGCCAATCATCTGATAGGCAACCGGAGCTGATTGATGAATCTGGAAGCGTCCAACCTTTGCCGTCAGCGCGCCGTCAGCGGCGACGGTGAGCGCGTCTGGCCCTTCAAAGTGAAGCACGATGGCAGAGGGATCACCTCCAGCGGCGATTCTAAGATCGTGTTCCAATTCCCCGCCGGCAGAATAGTGAATCAAATCAATTTTCGGATATAGACTGCGGTATAGCACCCTGCCGTAGGTTGGAACGCCAGTGATGTTGCTCGACGCATCAGTACGGTTCAGATAGTTGACTTGCCCCGGTTGAATATCTTCTCCTGCCACGTTTGCGGCATTGGCGTTTTCCCAACTCATGCGCACAACCGCTTCCTGCGTGATGTTCGAAGGTTCCTTGCGCTGCAGCTTTAGAACAGCGCCGTTGGAAGTAAGGAACAATGTGTAATCCGGGCCGCGCTGCAGAAATTTCACAGGACCGCTGGTCTGTCCCAGGTTTTGTTCAAAGTAAGGTTTGGCTGGCGTGAAGTCTTTTGAAGCTGCGTTTGCGCCCATCGCGCAGGCTAAGATGGCACCCATCAGGAAAGAAAGGCGAGACGGAGTTGCGAGCATACTGACACTCTTTTTCCGGGAAACAGCAAGTACGGGGGACTGCAGGTGAGATGCTGCTGCTTAAGCCGGGTTGCCCAGCTCTGGATGAAGGCTCTTCTCTAGAGGGATAAAACTCAAAAAGGAAACATTAGACAGAAACCGTCACGAACAAGGGTTGAACGGTGAAAACTTTCTGGTTTTAAGCACCTTAATCCGGCCACCGGCATGTCACCACTTTTGTTTCCGTATAAAAATTCACGCCATCTTTGCCTAGGGCATGCAAATCACCGAAGAACGAACTCTTCCATCCCGAGAATGGAAAAAACGCCACCGGCGCAGGCACACCCACGTTGATTCCGACCATTCCCGCGGTCACGTTCTGGGTAAACTGCCGCGCCGCGCCGCCGGAGCGCGTAAAGACTGATGCTGCATTGCCGTACTCCGAACGGCCCACAATGTCGATGGCTTCCTTCAAGTCTTTCGCGCGAATCACGGACAAGACCGGGCCAAAAATCTCTTCTTTGGCCACGCGCGATTCAGGATTTACTTTGTCCAAGATAGTCGGCCCGACGAAGTAACCTTTTCCATTGGCGACCGTATCTTTGCGGCCGTCGCGCGCCAGCACCGCGCCTTCTTTTTCGCCCAGCTCGATATAGCTCAGGATGCGCTTCTTGGATTCATCGGTAATCACCGGGCCCATGCCAGTCTTAGCATCGCAGCCATTGCCCACGTTAAGTTTGTCAGCGGCGCTCACTAATTCCTTTACCAGCGGATCGCCAATCTCGCCCACGGCCACAACCACACTAGTGGCCAGGCAGCGCTCGCCTGCACAGCCAAAACCAGATCCCATTACCGCCGCCACCGTGGATTTCATGTCCGCGTCCGGCAAGACGACTGAGTGGTTTTTCGCTCCGCCCAGCGCCTGCACGCGTTTACCGTTGTTGGCCGCGGTCTGGTAGATGTATTTCGCCACGGCACTTGATCCAACGAAAGAAACAGCCCGCACACGTGGGTCAGTGAGCAACTGGTCAACTGTGCTCTTTGCACCGTGTACCAGGTTCAAAACGCCCGCAGGCAGTCCGGCCTCATGCGCCAGTTCAACCATGCGTACGGCGGTGCGCGGAACTTTGTCAGAAGGCTTCAGGATGAAAGTATTGCCGCAGGCGATCGCCACCGGGAACATCCACAGCGGAACCATGAAGGGAAAGTTGAACGGCGTGATCCCCACACAGACTCCCACCGGATAACGCGTCGACCAGCTATCTACTGACGTGCCTACGCGGTCCACCGTGTCACCCATCATCAGCGTTGGCGCGCCGCAGGCGAATTCAACACACTCAATGCCGCGATCAAACGATCCCTGCGCCTCTTCCCTGGTCTTGCCGTTCTCCTCCGTAATGAGGCCGACCAGCTCTGCCGAGTTTGCCTCCAACAATTCGCGGAACTTGAACAGCACCTTGCAGCGCTGCACCACCGGAGTCCTGCTCCAGGCCGGAAACGCATTGGCTGCAGCTTCGACGGCCGCGCTAATCTCTTCACGAGTGCAACGCGGTATCTCAGCCACGGCTTCACCCGTGGCAGGATTGTGCTGGACATCTTTCGGCCCGGCAGAGATGACCGGTTTCCCATTGATGTATAGCGGGCACGGCTTCAATTCGATGGCGGTTGCGCTGGGTGTCATAAGGACCTCACTCGACAAAGACGTTATAACCAAATTTTACACTGCCTGATGCGTGAACGGGCCTTGATCCGAGGTTTCCAGGCGCATGCCCACATTTCTTAGGCGTGTGACCAGCACTTCTCCCAGTCCGGTTGCAGGTGTTAGAACGCCGCCACGTTGATGGCTTCCGGGAAGTTCGTCCCAATTGAGTGACAGTGCCAGCGCTGATTCGCAAAGGAATTTTACGGTGGCGCGATTGCCGGGATCGCCCTTATCGGAAACCACTCCGTAAACTTTGCGGCCGTCCGCGGCGATTCCAACCAAGTCGCAGCGGAAGAAGCCGTTGTCCATGGTCTTTTGTGATGGGCCCTGGCCCGGCCTGGGCGCAAGCCGTCTCAATAGCCCGCGCCCCCAGGATGACCGCAGTCCGGCCTGCACGGCTCCAAGCCCAGCCAGCATGACGTATGCTTTCACGCCGGCCATGGGCGGCGTGAGCTTCTGATATTCCTGGTAACAAAATTCCGGCCCGTAAGATTCATTCCATAGCTCAAACAGTCCGGCGCTGCGCCGCACGATCCGTGTATTGGCCACTCCCATCACAAACGGCGTGGCCCATGCGCCAATGTCAGCGTCAAACCGCGCCTCACGCGGATCGTAATTCCGTTGAATCTCCTCTTTCGAGCGCGCCTTCGGCGGGTTGAGCAAGAACGGCTCGCGCATACGCGCTGATTCTCCTGAAGCCTGCGCGTTTGCCGCCGATGCAAATGTTCCTCCGTTCAGCCCTCCGCGTATCTGATAAAACGATTTCACTTCCCGGCAATCCGCGCCGAGTGACTTTTGTATCTGCCGCGCCACCAGATACGTGCCCAGGTCTGAAGGCACGGAATCAAAGCCGCAGCAGGGGATGATTCGCGTGCCATCCGCCGCGGCGCGGTCATGGTAACGGTCAATCAAATCGCGCACCCAAAAAGTTTCGCCCGTAATGTCAACGTAGTGGGTCTGGTAACGCACGCAGGCATCAACAATCTTGCTGCCGTAAAGAGAGAACGGCCCCGCAGTCGTGAGCAGGATGCGCGTGTTGGAGACGATTGCATCAATGGCCTGCTGGTCCTGCGCGTCGGCCACCAGGATATCCACGGTTTTAGCGGCATCGCCTGCCTGCGCGCGGGAGGCTTCAAGCGCTTGCCGGTTGCGTCCAGCAATGGCCCAGCGGAGATCAGAAGGCTGCGTGTTGGCGGCAAAGTACTGCACGGTCTGGCGTCCGGTAAAACCGCTGGCGCCATAGAGAACAACGTCAAATTGCCGCTGAGTCATGCTTCTCACCTTAGATGAATCACCACAAGCATCCGATTTTTCTGCGCCCAGCCTATCATCAGCATGGCACAGGCGGCCATGCAAGGTTGCCACCTATCGCAAAAATTCATCCACAGGCAGCATGGTCGCGTTACCAACCCGGCTGCGCATGCCGGATTCCTATTTACGATGAGGAACTTTTCCAAATTGCTTGTGCTTGTCTACGCTCTCTCAACCGCCTCTTCTGTCTGCGCGCAGCAGCGGCCCCAATCCGCTGGGCCAAGCGGCGCCGTCCAGGTGCAAATGCACAACGTGATGTACCACTATACCGACAGCGTCAGCGTACACTTGCGTGATCTTGGCGGCGCTCTTCTTCCCACCAATGCCGGTCAGATTCCGGTGTTTGACGACCGGAAATCTTTCAGCATACAAATCGCGGCGGCTGAAATCGCCATTACGCCGCAGTCTCTCGCCAGCGTACTGAACGCCAATGTTTTTGCCGGCAAAGACGCTCCGCTCAAGGACATTGAGATCAGCCTTGAAAAGGACCGGCTCAAGGTCAAAGGCAAGCTCCATAATAAAGGCGACATCGGTTTTGAGACTGAAGGCCAGCTCACCGCCACCGCTGACGGCAAAATACGGTTGCATGCGGAGAAGATCAAAGCGCTGCATCTGCCCGTGAAGGGCATGATGGATTTGTTCGGCCTGGACATCGCCGACCTGATCAAAAATGGCAAGGTGCGCGGCGTGCAGGTGGAAAAAGACGATCTGATTCTCGATCCCAGCGAGATCCTTCCGCCGCCGCGCATTTCCGGCCGGGTAACGGCAATTCGCCTGGAAGGCAACAACATTGTTCAAGTCTTCGGCGATCCAAAAAAATATTCGTGGATTGAAGTTCCTGCCAGGAACTATATGGCCTACCACGGCAACCGCCTGCAGTTTGGCAAGCTCACGATGAATGATACGGACCTGTTGCTGGTCGATCCCGATCCCAAAGACCCTTTCGATTTTTACCTGGACCATTACAAAGACCAGCTTGTGGCTGGGTACAGCAAAACCACGCCCGCATTTGGATTGCAGGTATTTATGGTGGACTTTAATAAGCTCAAGCGCAAGAGCGGCGCGGTCGCCGTGGCCAGGAAGGGCAAATAGCCGCTAAAGCTTTTGCATTCAGCCAGAAAAAAATACGCAAGCAGCCTCTCCATGTACGTTCTAGTTATGCTGGGGGAAAGGCATGGAACTTTTCGCGGACCGTCGGCGCGGGAGCACTAAACCGCAAGAGGTAAATCTCACCTTACGCATCGTCAGTGCGGTTCTCCTGACAATTATCAGCCTTGGAGTGGCAACGGCAAAAACCAGTCCGAAGCAGGATTCACAATCCGCATCGCAAAACAAGGAACATGAGTCGGGACTTGTGGTTATCGTAGTGGATTCGCAAGGGGCGGTGGTTGCAGGTTCGAACGTTATTCTGAGCAGGATCAAAGGCGAAAAAAACGAACCGGCAACCAAAGGTTCAACTGATAGTGGCGGCCATGTTCAATTCAACGCATTGCGGGCTGGCGAATATTCTCTCACCGTCGAGGCGCCATTCTTTATAACCTCGGCGCAAACCATTACCCTGGAAGCAAAGAAAGTCCTTAGCCTCAACATCCAACTAACTGTAAATCCAAACGGAGCTACGACAATAGTGCTGGACGGATGCGACATGTCCCCTCTTATACACACAGAAGCTCAGGTAACGCATACGGTCGAGGGGCGTCGTCTGCAATACGCCCCGACTCCTATCAGCATCACAAGCGCGCCGCCGCGCCCACTTCGCCAATAACTCAGCGCTTGGCTGGTTAGCGTTGCCTTTACCAGTCTTTTTTTACAGCTTTGCTTTACCAATCTTTGGGCAGGTTCTTACCTGGTGCCGGCGGCGGCAGATCGGGCGACCAACCTGGATCGGGCGCAACGGGATCAGCCTGCTTCTCTCCCAGATTGTCTGCCGCAATCAAGGCGCGAACAAAATTCTCTGGCGCTACCGGCGACCCGGCAAGCCGTCGCAATAAAGCAAGCTGGCCCACGTGGGTCATCGCGTCAGCCAAGGGGCCCTGCAATAGCTGTTCCATGGAAATCTCGCGGGTGGGCGTTTCCTGCTCCACGGCTTCGCCAAAATCTTCCAGCATCTGGTGAAAGCGGGCAAGCTCGGCGGCAAATGAGTCCAGCTTTTCCGGCAGCCACACGCCGCCACGGAAAAAAGTGAGCGCGTAACCCAACAAGCCAGTCATGTGCCACAGCAATTCATGGGGCGTGCGTACATTGTTGCCCGCGCTAAATCGGGCAAAAGACTCCGGGGCTCCGCGCAATACCTTCTGTGTTCGGTAGGCGATGGCGGCAAGGAAATGCTTCAACAGTTTCCGCTCCCCGGTTTTTTGTTCAGTGGTGCTCTGGTCTGTACTCATGGCAGGATTTTACTTCTTTCCCTCGCTGCGCATCCCGCCACAAAATCCCATAAGCAATTTTTTGATTTGCTTTGTGCGCAAGCGGGCACTAGAATGCCGAGAATTTTCCCGGAGGTCTTTTATGTTCACGTTACGGCGTTCAGCCTTGTTTGTATTGATCGGACTCACTTTGAGTCATCTTGCTATCGCGCAAACTCAAATCAGTACCGGCGTTATCCAGGGAACGGTTTTTGACCAGTCCGGCGCTGTCCTGCCCGGGGCCGATGTGTCGGCGGTGAACGTGAACACGCAGTCTGAAACCAAGCAAAAGACTGACGGCGATGGCCGTTTCACCTTCCTTTCCCTTTCTCCCGGAAGATATTCCGTTACGGCGTCGAAAGCGGGCTTTTCCAAACTAGTGCAAAAAGAAGTGGACCTGACCGTGGGGCAGGCATTGAATCTCAGGCTCACGCTTAAAGTTTCCGCGACCAACGAAGTTGTCGAGGTTACCGGCACTCCTGTCATTGAAACCACGCAAACCGCGTCCACCACTACTCTTGACGAGCGCGCGGTCAGCGAGACGCCTATTCTGGGAAGAAAATTTGAAGACCTGCTCACGCTAACTCCCGGCGTGAGCATTGTGCAGGGGCCTGACGGGGATGAGATCAGCTTTTCCGGACAGCGCGGCATCTTTAACAACATCAGCCTGGATGGCGGCGACTACAACAACGGCTTTTTTGGCGAACAGGTTGGCGGCCAGCGCGCGGCCGTTGACATCACTCTGGACGCGGTGAAGGAATTTCAGGTCATCGCCAACGGCGCCCCCGCGGAATTCGGACGCAGCGCCGGCGGGGTCGTCAACGTGGTCACCAAATCCGGCACTGACAATGTGCATGGCAGCCTCTTCCATTACCAGCGGCTGGAAGCGCTTACCGCCAACACCTCTGACGGCAAGCCGCTGCAGGACTTTCATCGCGAGCAGTTTGGCGCCACGATTGGCGGCCCGATTGTGAAACACAAGATGTTTTACTTTGGCGCGTTTGAGCAGATACTGGAAAATCTAACTCGTCCGAACCTGAGCGTCCAAACCGGCAGTGCCGCCTGCCCAGTGTCGTCTCCTACAGTGGCGGCCAATTCCCCGCTCATCAATACCAACCCAGATTGCCAGCGCCTGGCGTTGCTCAACTTCTTCCAGACCAGCCGCGGACAGGCTGAAGGACTGCCGGTGGAGCATCCCATCCGCAATACCGCCCTGCTGGGCAAATTTGACTGGACGCTCAACTCCAACCACAACATGAGCGCCTCTTATAACTTTGACCGCTCGAACAACAAGAACCAGACCTTTGACGTGCCCACGTATGGCGATTCCGCCAATGGCATTGAAGGGCCTTCCAAAATCAACTCCGTCAACTTCAACCTGTTCAGCACCTTTTCCGCAAGGCATGTGAATGAAGCGCATGTTAGCTTCTCCCGTGAAGACCGTCCCCGCGCCGCCGTGGATTCCAAGGTGCCAGCAGACACCGCCATGGGCTTTGGCACCACGTTCCGTTTCGGCGCGCCTTTCTTCCTTGAGCCTGGCGTGGATGAAACGTTCAAACGCGTTCAGGTGCGCGATGCTTTTTCTGTATTGGCCGGAAAGCACGCTGTAAAGTTCGGGGGCGAGTGGCTGCACAGCAACAATTCACAGGTCTTCCGTGGCTTCTTCACCGGCCGTTACATCTTTGACTCGGTGCTGGGCTTCCTGCATTACGCCTCGCCCGCAAGTTTGGGCCCCGGGTTCGGTCCCAACACCGGAGAATGCGCTGGCGGCACTTTTGGTCCCCTCAGCCCCGCCTGTCCTAACAGCCCGCTGCTGCTCTACCTCCAAAACGCTGGAACCAACGGCACAACAACTGACGCCGCAGGCTTTTCCGATATCAGCAATGAAAACTACGCTTTCTTTATCCAGGACAAATGGCAGATACGGCCCAACCTGTCACTCGACTACGGGCTGCGCTGGGAAGCGCAAATCTATCCTGACCCGGTCATAGATCCGTCAAAAACCGCCTATAGCGTTAATCTGAGCGATCCCCGGTTCCCTTCCAACGGGAAAATCCCCAACGCCACCAAAATGTTTCAGCCTCGTCTCGGTATCGCGTGGGATGTTCGTGGCAATGGCAAGTCAGCGGTCCGAGCCAGTTGGGGAATCTACAATGCGCAGCAGAACATGCTGACCCAGGTGGGAGCGATTACCACCAATGGAGTTCAGTTACAACAGCTCTTTGCAGGTGATGTGCCTGGTGGCTTTATTAGTCCTAACGGGCCTGCTCCCGTGTGGCCCAACCCTATCACACCTGCAGCTTTGCCACCGGGCACGTTCCCGTTCCAGCCCGGCGTCACCGTTTTTGACAAGAATTACAACAACCCGCGCACATACATTGCCGACTTTGGCTATACACAGGAGTTCGCCAAGGAGTGGGCGGGCTACGTTGATCTGGCATGGGCCAAAGGCGTTTATCTCACGCGCTTCGTCAATCCCAATACCGGTTCAACCGTTGTTGTCCCTGCCAACGGTGATTTGGCGACCTATACAGGCACAGTACCATTCCCTAATCTTGGCGCCATCACGGACACGCAAAGCTCCGCTCACTCGCTCTACCGCGGATTTACCGTCGGCACCCGCAAGCGCTTTGGCAAGGGATTCCAGGTGGAAGCGAATTACGTTCTTTCCGAGGACCTGGATGACGATTCCAATGAGCGCGATCCTTTCACCTTCCGCTACTTCAACCGGTTCAACTTCCACAAGGACTACACATTCTCTGACCGCGACAGCCGCCACAAGTTCAACCTGATCGCGCAGACCAAACTGCCTGCCGGGTTTGAGTTCAGCAGCCGCATCCAGGCGCACACCGCGCAGCCTATCACGGACAATCCGCTGGGCGATGGCACGGGCGCGCCCTGCAGTCCCAGCAACTCGGTCACGCGCGTGGTGAACGGCATTGACTGCGGCCGCAATCACCTGCGCAAGGACAACGGCTTCTTTACCTTTGACTGGCGCGGCAGCCGGCCATTCCACTTCGGTGACCGCTATGTGCTCACGCCGACGTTTGAGATGTTCAACAGCTTCAACAATCGCAACAACGTCAATCCGCTGGTCACGCCGGGACTGTTCAACTTTGACGGCTTCCTGCGCCAGGGCGTGGGCGATCCGCTGCAAGCGCAGTTTGCGGTGAAGTTTAGTTTTTGAGCTATTCACGGACAAACATTGCAAACTGAAAACACGGTCAGGGCTTACACCCTGGCCGGT
>DATBCN010000570.1:0-4383 GCA_036270475.1 Candidatus Angelobacter sp.
CACCAGCACCGTGCCCGCCTTCAGGATTCCATCGGGAGCAAGCGCGGTGTTGGCATAGCCGGAGATAAAAACAACTTTCATGTCGGGGCGAGCGCGCGTCAGGCTCTCTGCCAGCGCCGGCCCGGGGACTGGGTCCATGACCACGTCCGTCAACAGCAGGTCAATCCTGCCTGGATACTCCCCCGCCAGCGCCAGCGCCTCATGGCCGCCGGGAGCGGAGAGGATGTTGTATCCAAGTTGGCTGAGAAGGTCCACAACAACAGTGCGCAAAGACTCTTCGTCATCGACCACAAGGATGGTTTCTGTTCCGCGATAATAGTCCAAGGGGGTGATTTCTCGATTTTTTCGGCGGAAACACGCCGGGTTTGGGGCCAGCTAAAGATCAGATTGTGAACCGCGCAGCCCGCGTTTTCAACTGGAAAAACGCTTTAACCCGGCCCGTTGGTAATAAGAAGTTTCTAATTTGGAATTTTGTGCGGGTGGTCCGCAGGGATGCGGACGCGAGGCTGCGCTTTATTTGCTGTATCCGCCGGTCAGCGAATTCCACCGGATCTTCAACGTATCCAGTCCCATATAAAATCCGTCGCGCCAAGGATGGATTTTTGATCCCTCATCATGCCCCCACGCCACTGGAACTTCCGCCACTTTCAGCTTCATATGATGGGCCAAATAAATAATTTCCGCGTCAAAACCCCAGCGCTTGATGCGCTGCAGGGGAAAGATCATCTCCGCGGCCCGGCGCGTGAACGCCTTAAATCCGCACTGCGTGTCATGGTACGGGAACGTCAGCACAGCGCGCGTAAACAGATTGAATGTCCGCGACATGACCTGCCGCTTGAATGACTGCCGCTGAAATTGCAAT
This sequence comes from Candidatus Angelobacter sp., assembly GCA_036270475.1. Lineage (GTDB taxonomy): Bacteria > Acidobacteriota > Terriglobia > Terriglobales > Acidobacteriaceae > Angelobacter. The sequence continues at coordinate 863 of DATBCN010000570.1, forward strand.
GCAGGATCAAGCCAGCGCGAACCGATCGCCACATCGTTTCCCTTTTCCAGAGCGGTAAAAAGTTTGCCGGCCTCCGTGATTGGCGAGCTAAGGTCAGCGTCGGTAAATAAAAGCACCTTGCCTCGCGCGTTCAACATTCCATTGCGGACGGCATAGCCTTTGCCCTGGTTGCCGGGATTTTCAATCAGCCGGACTTCAGGGTGCTCGCTGGCAAACTGGTCGACAAAACTGGCGGTATCGTCGCGTGATCCATCATTCACCACCAGGATTTCCGCATTCCACTCTTGCGCCCGCAGATGGTCAAGCGTCTGTTCCAGCGTCGCGCCAATGCGCGCCCGCTCGTTATACGCAGGCACTACAATGCTGTATTCCGGATGCGCCGGTTGCAATTCTGGATTTGGCAATGGAAACTCTACCGCCAGGCCTTATGCGGCCTGCTCCTTCTTTTTGAGCATGGCGAAAAATTCAGGTACAAGGTTGGGGTCCCACAGTCCTCTGACCGCTTCTTCCATCATGGTCCGCTCGGCTTCGTCATGGGTCAATGCCGGCTTGTAAGGCCGCGCCGTGCGCAAAGCGTCGTATACGTCCACTACCTGCAAAATGCGTGCCAGCAGCGGAATATCATATCCTGTAAGCCGGTCCGGATAGCCGCTGCCGTCCCAATGCTCGTGATGATGGCGGATAATTGGCAGCACGTTGCGGAATGATTTGAGCGGCCGGCAAATGGATTCTCCAATCTCCGGATGTTGCTTCATGATCTCCCATTCCTCGGCTGTGAGCCGTGTGCCTTTCTTGAGGATGTCGTCTGGAATGGACACCTTGCCCAGATCATGCAGGTATCCGCCGCGTTTCAGCGCGATCAGGCTGTCGCCATCCAGACCGATATGGTGTCCCAGGTCGGCGGCATACCGCGCCAGCCGTTCGCAGTGGTTGCCGGTGTATGGATCGCGTGATTCAATCCCCAGGGCCAGCGCCACCAGCACGGCCTCGGCGTTTTCCAGTTCGTCAGTAAATTCCTTGAGCTTAAGCAGTGACTTGACGCGGGCAAAAAGCTCCTCCGGATAAAGCGGCTTGCTCAGGAAATCGTCTGCTCCGGCTTCAATGCCGCGCACCCGGTCATCGCGGTCGGAAAGTCCGGTAATCATCACCACCGGGATCAGGCGGGTATATGGATCTTCCTTCAGTTCGCGGCACAGCTCATAGCCTGACTTGCCCGGCATCACCACGTCCAGCAATATCAGCTCCGGACGCTCGCTGTGGACCATCTGCCTGGCTTCTTCCGCTTCAGTGGCTGTAATAATGTCGTACCCGCGGGAGGCTAAAAGTTCGCGCAGGAGTAGAAGCGTATCCAGTTTGTCATCGACGACCAGAATTTTTGGCGCACGTTGCTTAAAGCGGCCATACTCCTCCCTAGCCCTCTCCGATATGGGTGCCATCGTTAAATGAGAGGGCAGAGTCAGGCCGAGGGTTGTATCGAGCAGATCTCGGACCTTTTTCTGTTGTAGCTCTTCCTTGAAAAGTTCGTCGTTGAAAGGCACAGATACCCCGGGGAACTACCGCCAAATGGAACAGAATCTAAAATGCGGGCCACAATGGACCACGCAAAGGTGAGTCTCTCATCCTAACGCTTTTTGGCCCAAAATGAAACGGCCAATTGAGGTTATGCCAGCTTTTTTCAACACATTGAATTGAATCTTTTCCTGCTTAAAGCATTCTGTAATCTGGCTGAATATACTGCCATTTCATCAGCTTTTTGGGCCTGAAGTCTTATAATGCCCACCATGCCTCGGGTGTCTCTTTTCATCTGCGCTTTGCTGCTTGCGGGCAGCGGTTTTGCCGCTCCCCGGGAGCACACCATACTTTTTGCCCCCTGGCGCTCCGTGGAAGTCTGGCGGGATTCAGGCGATAAGCAGCCAGCCAGGGTTCGCGATTTGGCCGTCGACGGCAAGCCCCGCGAGCACACCACCGGCGCCACACATGAAGTAACTGACCGGTACTTCGTGGTCCGGCGCGCGTACCGGCTTAATGACGCTCTTCCCGACGAAACCAAAAAGTCCGTGCAATGGTTATGGCGGCTGGGCGGATGGATCAGCATTGACCGCCAGACCGGCCGCGTCTCTCAGCTCAACTTGCCCGCCTTCGATGACGAAACTTCAGATGCCGCGTGGTACCGTGACTATGTGGCCTACTGCGGCTCGTCTGACGATGGCTTAAAAAACTACATGGTGGTTTCGCAGCTAGGCCGGCGCAAGGCCATTCTCAGAAAGGAATATTCCGGGCCGCCCTGCGCCGCTCCCAAATGGGAGCGCGCTCCCAGCCGCGTGACCTTCATCGCCGGCGAAGAGAAAATCACGTTCACGGTCCGCGCACACAGCGCTGATCTCCAGCCTGACCCCACGGAAGAAGAGAACCAGCAATGAAGACATTACAGGAATATCTCGATGACGCCGCCGTGGCCCACGGCCATCTTTGCGCCGGACAGGTGTTAGGCGTCCGGCTCGCCATGCATGGACTGAAAAAACTTGGGATCGACGATCCCCAGGGCAAAGACCGCAAACGCATCGTCACCTTTGTGGAGATTGACCGCTGCGCCACGGATGCCGTGATGGTGGTTACCGGCTGCCGCCTGGGCAAACGCGCGCTCAAGTTTCGCGACTGGGGCAAAGTCGCCGCCACCTTCGTGGACGTGGAAACCGGCAAGGCCGTGCGCGTGGCCGCAAAAGAATCTTCCAAGGCGCTGGCCAGGAGCATGCATCCGGAAATCCCGGACAAAAACCAGCAGCAGATGCTGGCCTATCGTGAAATGGCGGATGAACAGTTGTTCCACACGCAACTGGTCCACGTTGAGATGCCGCCGGAGGAATTTCCCGGATACAAGGGTGAGCGCATTGTCTGCGCGCAATGCGGAGAAGGAATCAGCTTCCGCCGGGAAGTGAAACTCGGCGCCAAGACCGTATGCCGAGGCTGCGCCGGCGAACGGTATTATGAACCCATTGTGTGAAAGGCGGATTGGCATGTCTTCATATTTGTTTCCAGGTTGCCTGCCGCCCTCTTCAATCTTAGAAAACTTTTACCTCTCCCCAAAAAACGAACTAAGCGCGAAATAATTTTGCGTCCCCGTTGGACTTGATACCATCTCATCGCGATCATACGTCTCCCTGTTCCATAAGACTGACCTCAAGGACTATTCCAGATGAACCTTCCGCGGAAGAGACACTCCATAAAGCGCTGGCGCTTATACGGCACTTTGGTGGTCTGTTCTATTCTGCCGCTTCTCCTCTTCCTGTACGCCGCTGATCGGACTCTGCGTTCGTTAACTACCAAAAACCTCTTGCAACAGACCGGGCCTGCGTCAGATCTTGCGGCCACTGTAATAGAAGAGCGGATGACCGATGCAAAGACTTCCCTGGAATCTCTTGCGGCTACCCCTGCTGTGCTCGATGCCTGGACGCGCGGCGATGTCCCACGACTGGCATCGTACTTGCGTATGGCCCACGAACTGAAACAAGAGGCTGCGTCTT
>DATBCN010000571.1:0-2974 GCA_036270475.1 Candidatus Angelobacter sp.
GAATCCAGCGAATCTTTCACCGAATTAATAAAGCACGCCGAGCATTGCGGCGCTTTGTAGCCGGTGGTCGTAAATTCCACCTGGCGTTTTTCTGCGTTCCAGTGCCAGTTCTGCGCGTCAGACATCGGCTCAAGGCGGTCACAACCAATGTTGAACCACACGGGAGAATTGAACGCCGCTTTCTGCTGCACGAGAATATGCACCAGCTCGTCATGGAACGTGTCGCGGTCTTCGCTGGTGGCAAAGTAGCCCTGTTGCCAGCCCCAGTCGCGAATGGTCTCAGCCACGCGCTGGATCAGTTGGCGAACTCCGGTTTCGCGCTGCGGCGTACCCAGCTTGTCATTTTGTTGGGACCCGTGCAGATATTTGCTGGCCACAATGTTGATGGCGGTCATTGACCAGTCCTTGGGCGATTCAACATTGCGTTGCTCAAAAATACTGTTGCCCTTGGCGTCAGTAATGCTGGCCGTGCGCAGCTCCCACTCCACTTCGTCATAGGGAGAGACGCCGGTGCGCGTGAAATAGCGGGGAAACTTGAGTCCGGGAGCAGCGTTCGGGCCGGCCGTTGTATGTTGCGTCAATGTGCGAGTTTCTTCCTTCATGACCTTTGTTCTTGTGTCCGCCATTTCATTCTCTCCAATTCTCTCTCAAGTGCTGCTGGAATTATCTTTGCTGGCACAGGCGTACCCGTGGCCATGCTTATGTTTCTTGCTGTTTAGGTTCCTGCCGGGACGTCCCTGGATAGACGCATTCCATGAGTCACACGGTCTACGGCGCGCTCGGCCATGGTCTTCAATTCAAGGGCTCCGCAACGCTCCGCTGCCGCACTCACTGGTTGCTCAAAGCCCTTCGCTACAAAGACCTTCGGTTCAAATATCTGGGATTCAAAAATCTGCGACGCCACTTCACGTTGCATGCTCAACCAGTTCTTCAGCGCCATTGCCGCGGCCCGTCGATCAGCAATGCTGGGAGCTATGGCATAGCGCACAAAGCAAGGCGCCTGCGCCAGCTTTTCCCGCCAGGGGCTTCCAGCGGCATATAGCCGGCTCATCGCCCGGGAAAGATCGTCTGCTTCCTCCACCACAAACACCGCCAGCAGGCGGCGTGAATGGGGTCCGGCGGGCTGCATTACTTCTTCCGCCAGGGCAAAGATTCCGGGCTGGCTGGGGACCAGCAGCAGCCCAAAACTTGATTCGCAACGAAACCAACGTGACCAATTCATCTCTAACACCTTTTTTCCGAATAGCACGGCTAGCAAGCGCCAGGGGACCAGCGATGCCCGCACAAAAAACTATGAAATTCACCGCGGTTATTGTTTCCGGCGCCACCTCTGACGCCGTGTCTTCTTTATTTTGAAGGTCGTTTGACCCACTTTGGCTTGCTTTGGGGTCCGGCCACGACACAACCTAGTGTTGGAAAATTACGCCTGTATATAGTGCCTGTCAAGAGGCTTATACAATCTATTGTACCTTAGTGTGCAAAAGTGCTCAATTCCGCCAAGTTGCCTGTTTGCCGCTCTTTACCGGCCCACTTCGGGAATTAGGGTGGTTTCTTCCTGGATACCCCTCCGGATTATCCACAAGCGGACTGCGATCGCCGCAAGGGAGATTGACCAAGTGAAATTTTGTGGGCTGGTGGAAACTCTGGAACTGAAGCGGCGCTAACTCGTGATTTCGAATCTACGCGCCCGCAGAGCAAAGGGTCAATGCCGGAGAATGGTGCAGCATTGTGGATTGTGTGGAAAAAAAAGCAAGTAGCAGCCATCAGCCATCGCGTACATGAGTAACCGCCACGGTGGTCCGTGCATCTATTTAAGCAGACATGAAACTTCAAATTGAGAAAAACAATCGTCCGCAGGTCTTGTCGCGGCTGAATCGAATCGTTTTTGGTGTGGTGATTTTATGGCTGGCCACCACCGTGCTGTTATTGGTGTTGTACCGGAGCAGTCCCTCGCATCCGGCCCGGCCGCATACCGCAGATGACGTTGCGCTGCTGGTGGCTCATGCCACCGCGCGCGCTTCCTTTATATAGCGGTCCTTGCACTTCTCTGAGCAGAGGTGGATCGCGCCCAACTCCAGTACGCGCGCATCGTCCCAGCGGCCCAGGAAACGCAGGGACCGTTGCAGCGCATTCGCGTTCTCTACTTCAATGTCATACCCCAGCACCCATGAATCTTCCGCAATCCGCCGGTCGGATTGCGGGCGTACTTTGTCGCACACGTCGCAGGAAATCCTGACCATTCCACACCTCTCTCATCAAGTAAGATGAATGCGGTGTGTGTGGGGTTTTCGTAAAACCCGGAATGTTGAGAGTGGCAGAAAGTCTTTAGATTACGGAGCGAAGCGGCATAAATGACGATCAAAGGCGAGGCCGACTTGCGCGCCGAGCCTGAAGCGTCAAGACTGAACCATGATGGCGAATAAAGCAAGCATAAGCGGTTTGGAGCGTAGCGACATGAATGACGATCAAAGGCGAGGCCGACTAGCGCGCCGAGCCTGAAGCGTCAAGGCTGAACCATGATGGCGAATAAGAGCAAGGCATAAGCGGTTTGGAGCGAAGCGACATGAAATGACGATCAAAGGCGAGGCCGGCTTGCGCGCCGCGCCTGAAGCATCAGGGCTGAACCATGATGGCGAATAAGAGCAAGCATAAGCGGTTTGGAGCGTAGCGACATAAATGACGATCAAAGGCGAAGCCGACTAGCGCGCCGAGCCTGAAGCGTCAAGCCTGAACCATGATGGCGAATAAGAGCAAGGCATAAGCAGTTTGGGAGCGTAGCGGCATGAATGACGATCAAAGGCGAGGCCGACTTGCGCGCCGAGCCTGAAGCATCAGGGCTGACGCATGACTGCCCATAGAAAAAAAGCATAAGCGGTTTGGAGCGAAGCGACATGAATGACGATCAAAGGCGAGGCCGACTAGCGCGCCGAGCCTGAAGCGTCAAGGCTGAACCATGATGGCGAATAAGAGCAAG
>DATBCN010000572.1:0-5998 GCA_036270475.1 Candidatus Angelobacter sp.
CTGCATGGAGACTGAAGGCCACAAGCGCCGCCGCCTGTTTTCCATTGTTGACCGCGAGCAACTGCAGCGCATCCTTGACGTCATGCTCAATGAGAATGAGTTCTTTTCTCCGCATGGAATTCGCGCGCTCTCCCGCTATCATAAACAACATCCTTACATGATGGATGTTGCCGGCATGAACCATCAGGTGGACTATGAGCCCGGTGAATCCACCACCGGGCTGTTTGGCGGAAACTCCAACTGGCGCGGCCCGGTGTGGTTCCCGGTGAACTTTCTGCTGGTGCAGGCGTTGCGCCGCTTTCACCAGTACTATCACGACACGTTGCGCGTGGAGTGCCCCACCGGCTCGGGCCGGATGATGGACCTGGATGAAGTTGCCGGCGAACTCAGCCGCCGCCTGGTCTCCACTTTTCTGCGCAACCAGCACGGCCGCCGCCCGGTCTTTGGCGCGAATGAGAAATTTAACTCTGATCCCCACTGGCGTGACTACGTGCCGTTCCATGAATACTTCCATGGCGACACCGGCGCGGGGGTTGGAGCAAGCCACCAGACAGGATGGACGGCCCTGGCGGCAAAAATGATTACTGATCTTTCCGCAAGACAAGCTTCCGTCAGCAGCGCCAAAGATGAGGCCCGCGCAAAGCAATCGTGATTCGCGTATATTTCTGCCATGCCTTCTTACCTTGATTGGGTGCGCGCGTTCTGTCTCTCGCTTCCACATGCGACTGAAGACGTGCAGTGGGAGATTGATCTTCTTTTCCGCATTGCCGGAAAAATGTTCTGCATCGCGAACATGGAGCCGCAGCCGCTCAAGACCAAGATCGCCTTTAAATGCACGCCGGAAAAATTTGCCGAACTGGTGGAGATTGAGGGAATTATTCCCGCCCCTTATATGGCGCGCAACAACTGGATCGCGATGATTGAGATGGATGCGCTGCGCCAGCTTGAACTGAAAGAGTTGATTCGGGCGTCGTATCAACTTGTGCTGGAAAAACTGCCCAGGAAGACGCAGGCAGCGTTGAATGCGAAATCCCCGGCAAAGGTCGTTAAGACGAAACCGCCAAAAGCCGGGACGTGGAAAATTAACTCCAGTAAGACCAGATCATTGAGCGCTAAACCGCGGCGGGCTGCGAAATCCCGGAAGTAACCTGCTCCACCGCCAGCCGCGCGGACTTGATGCAGTCCGGCACGCCAATCCCATAAAAAGAATTGCCGATGATATGGAAGCCCGGCTTGGCGGCAATGATCTTCTCCATCTCCGCCACGCGGTCGAGATGGCCGGTTTCATACTGCGCCATGGCGCGGTCCGAGCGAAAGGTGCGGGCAAACTTTGGCGCCGCGTTCAGGCCCAGAATTTCTTTAAGCTCCTGGCGGGCCATCTGTTGCAGCGCTTCATCGCTGTGCGCGAGCAGGTCAGGCATGCGCGAACTGGAAAAGAAGCAGCGCAGCATCTTTTTTCCTTCGGGCGCGCGATGAGGAAATTTCATGTGTACAAATGTGCATGCCATGGTCCTGCGGTTTTCTGATCGCGGCACCAGAAAGCCGTGCCCCGGCGGCAGATCAGCCTGATCATATGCGAGTGCGACTGCTACCGACGAGGTGTACTGTATTTTCCCCAGCCCCTCAATCAGCGCGGGATGGAATTGCCGCAGCAGCACAGCCGCAGAAGGAGCGGGCACAGCCAGCAGCACCGCCTGAAATCTTTCCTGCATGCCTGAACTCTCAATCAGCCAGTCGCCATTCACCTGCACCGGCCGCAGAGAAATCTCCTGCTGCTGTAAACGCAGCGACGATTGCGGCAGAGCGGACGCCAGCGCCTCCACCATTTGTTGCATTCCGTTTCTGAGTGACGTAAACAGCGGCTGCGGTCTGGCGCCGGGACGGGCCAGGGTCTTTGCCTTGGCTTTCGCTGACAGGGTTGCGCGGACCAGGCTGCCATGTTCGCGCTCCATCTCGGCAAAGCGCGGCAGCACGGCCCGGATGCTGAGTCGCTCGGCATTGCCGCCATAAACGCCGGCCAGCAGCGGCTCGGCCACGCGGTCCACCATCTCCTGCCCAAAGTGGCGGCGGACAAAGTCGCCCACTGATTCATCGCCTGCGTTTTTCCGCGTGGAAGAAAATAATTCAGCAGCCATGCGCAATTTCGTGGACGGGGAAAAAAGTGGTGATGTTGCCATGGGCCACACGCGCGTCGGCACCATGAATTCCAGGCCCTGCGGAATGGCCACGAGCCGGCCTTTTACCAGGATGTAGGTTTTGCGCCCGGCGTCATTCGAGCTAATGAGTTGGTCTGCGATGCCCAACTCCTGGCACAGGCGCGTGGCCTCGGGCTTGGCGGTAAGAAAGGAATCGGGGCCAGCTTCCAGAACAAATCCATCACGCTGCTCCGTGCGGATGACGCCGCCGAGCCGTTCTGATTTTTCAAACAACGTCCATTGCAGTGGTGCGCCGTTCTTGCGCGCTTTGTCCAGATAAAAGGCCGCGCTCAGGCCCGCAATGCCGCCGCCGATGATGGCAATTCTCTTCATGCCAGGGAGACAATCCCTGAAGCGAGCGCCAACTGCGTTGACGCCAACCTGGCCAGGGCCGACACCAGCGTAGCCGATGCGTTCAGTGATTCTGGCCGCCACATTTTTAGTCCCTGCTCGGCGGCGAATTCGCGGAAGCCGATGTCCACGTCATACAGCACCTCAACGTGGTCGCACACAAAACCAATCGGTGCAATCACCACGCCTTTGTGCCCTTCTTTTTTCCGTTCGAGCATGGCGCGCTCAACCGTTGGCCCCAGCCACGGCCCGGATGACATGCCCTGGCTCTGGAAAGCGAAGTATCGCAGTTCCGCCGAGAGTCCGGCAATTCTTCCCGCTACCAGCCGCGCCGTTTCCTTGGCCTGCTTCTCATAAGGGTCGCCCGCCTGGATGGTGCGCATGGGCACGCTGTGCGCGGTAAAGATCACCGGCAGTGCCGCGCCCATTTCCGCGCTGGCCTGCCGCCACACCGGCTCCAGCCGCTCGGCAAAAGCCTGGACCAGCAGCGGATGGTCATGCCAGCACTCCACAAATTGCAGCGCCATCCCCGGCTTCATCTCCGCGGAGAGCGCCTTGCGGTACAGCCCCACGCTGGTGGAGGAATTCTGCGGCGCAAGACAAATGGCCGCCACCTTATTGATGCCGTCGTCCACCATCTGCCGTACCGCATCGGCGATAAACGGCTTCCAGTTGCGCATGCCCACGTAAACGGGCAGGCCCACCTTCGCGCGCAAAGCTTCCGCCTGTTGCATGGTGATCTCAGTCAGCGGAGACTTGCCGACCCGCGCATAGCGGTGCGTAATCTCCTGCATCACAGACGCGGCCACGGGACGGCCGCCGGTAACATGTTTCATGAATTCAGGAATATCGGCGGACGACTCCGGGGTGCCGTGGGCAAGCAGCAGGATGGCCGATTTCGCAACGCTCATTTTACCTGGCGCCCTCGCTCATCGCCCCTCTCATAGCCAGCGCTTTTACGGGGCTGTTCCATGGGAATATTGTGCGCTTAATTCTCTAACAAAATTCACCAGCGCGCGAACATTTTCCACCGGAGTTTCCGGCAATATTCCATGCCCAAGATTAAAGATGTGCCCGGGACGGCCGCCGGCCTGGCGCAGAAGGGCGTCAGTCCGCAGGCGCAGCTCTTTTTGCCCGGCAAAGAGCAGCACGGGATCAAGATTACCCTGCACCGCACCCTTAAAGTCCAGGCTCTTCCATGCCTGGTCCAGCGGAAAGCGCCAATCCACGCCCATCACCTGCGCGCCTGTTTCTTTCATGGCAGGGAGCAGGGTGGCGGTATCGGTGCCGAAATAAATGACCGGAACGCCGGTCTTTTTGAGCCGTTGTACCAGTTCAGTGGCAAAAGGCAGAACGTATTGCCGATAGTCTTCCACGCTCAGGCAGCCAACCCAGCTATCAAAAATCTGCAGTGCATCCGCGCCCGCCGTGACCTGTTCTGCGGCGTAGGCGGCCAGAACATCCACCAGCTTGCGCATCAGCGCCTGCCATGCCGCGGTTTCCGTATACATCATTTTTTTGGTGTGGATGTAGCTGCGCGATCCGCCACCCTCAATCATGTAGCTGGCCAGGGTAAAGGGCGCGCCGCAAAAGCCGATGACCGGCATCTTGCTGCCAAAATGCTTGACCACGCGGCGCACCGATTCAGCCACATAGCCAAGCTCGGCGGCGCGAGTTGTAACCAGCGCGTCAATATCTTTCGGTGCGCGCAGCGGATGCTCAATCACCGGGCCTTCACCGGCTTCAAAACGAAAAGGCATCCCCATCACTTCCAGAGGCAATAGCAGGTCCGCAAAGATAATGGCCGCATCCACGTCCAGCTTTTCCGCGGCGGTAATGGTTACCTCAGCCGCGATTTCCGGGGTCTTGCAAATCTCCAGAATGGAATGTTTTTTGCGCACCGCGCGATATTCAGCCATATAACGGCCGGCCTGTCGCATCAGCCAGATTGGAGTCACATCGACTGGTTCACAGCGGCACGCGCGGACAAACCTTGAGTTGGGAGCAGACATTTGTGCCTTCAAATTTACCATTTCTTTCTGAAACCCCGAAGCGCAGCCAGAAGACCTATAAGCGAGATGCTTTGCCGGACAACCTGTTGATCAGGCGATAGGGGCCCTCAGCGATAAGAGAATTTTCAGAATCCAACCGCCAACATGGCTGCGCAAATTAAAAATATCCAACTTGCGGCATCGATTCAAATGCATGCATAAAAAAATTACCTTAGTTCGCGCAGACACTCAGAAGGTGCATTTTTAGCTGCTAATATCTGTTTACTTGCTTCATCTTATTCAGTTGGAACGAATGGACCTTCAATGATCCAGCCGCCTTTGACGGGAGCGCCGCTATCCATCCTGCTGTTGGAAGACGATCCCATGGATGCTGAGCTGTCCCTGCGCAAACTGGAATCATCGGGACTATCGTTTTCCGTGAAAAGCATTGGCAGCGCGGAAGATTTTAAGCGGGAAATAATCTCCACCAAATACGATGTCATCCTGGGCGATTACCGCATGCCCAACTGGACGGGCCTGGAGGCCGTGCGCTGGCTTCGCGCCTCCGGGTATAAAGTCCCCTTCATCCTGGTCACCGGCACATTGGGCGACGAGCTGGCCGTGGAATGCATTAAAGAAGGCGCCAATGACTACATTCTAAAGGACAAGCTGGAGCGCCTTCCTTTTGCCATATTGCGCGCCGTGGAGGAATCGCGGGTCCGCGACGAGCGCGACCAGCAGGAACATGCCCTGAGTCAATCGGAACGCCAGTACGCTTCCATTATTGAAAATGCGCCTTATGGAATTTTTCGCGCCGACGAGAGTGGCCGCATCCTGATGGCCAACCCGGCAATGGTCCACATGCTGGGTTATAAGTCAGCGCAAGAACTGCTTAAACTAAATATGGAAGCGGACGTGTATTTTAGTCCCCAGGAAAGACATGATGTCTTGAAAAAACTCAGGGAGCCGAAACTTATTGCTCGTCCTGAAGTCAAGTGGCGGCACCAGGACGGCCGCACCATCATCGTCAGGCTGGAAGGACGGCAGATTGAGGACGGACCAGAAGGGGAACCAATCTACGAAGCGTTTGTCCAGGACGTCACCGAGCAGCGCCTGCTCGAACAACAGTTCCAGCAGGCGCAAAAAATGGAAGCCATTGGACGCTTGGCCGGCGGGGTGGCGCACGATTTCAATAATCTGCTGACGATCATCACCGGGTATAGCCGGATGCTGCTGGATCATGGCGCGTTGTCCGACCGGAGCCAACGGCAGGTCGGCGAGATTCACAAGGCGGGACTGCGTGCCGGCGGGCTGACGCAGCAGTTGCTGGCCTTCAGCCGCAAACAGGTATTCTCACCCCGCAGCGTGAACATGAACACGGTGGTTCGGGAGATTGTGGGGATGTTGGGTCCGATGATGGGTGAGGACATCCGCATCACCACGGTCCTGGACGCCGACCTG
>DATBCN010000573.1:0-3152 GCA_036270475.1 Candidatus Angelobacter sp.
TGCTCTTTGGCCATGTGGGCTTCAGAATTGCCCAGGAATAGCTGGTCGTCTTCATGCATGGAGAGAGTGCTGCGGTAGATCAGTAATCCGATCAGAATGACTGTCAAACCGGCCCAAAGAATGAGAAGAGGCGTCATCATAGAACACCACCTTGGATTTTGGCACCGATTCCGCTACTCAGAGGCCGCAATTGCCTGCATGCGGCTAGGGTGTAGATGGAACCTTACCGGCATTATAGCCCCGTACAGGGCACGGAAATCCAGCATTTATTGCGAGTTGCTGGATCGAATGGCAGGCATCCTGCACCCGATGGGGCATGCAGGCGGGCGAACGGTGAAGGGGATTATGGGCGAAATTTTGCGTCCTGCCAGGCTCTGGAACCATCTAACCCACTAAGAAAAGCCCAATAGAATCAGCACCCAGGGTGTGTATAATAAACGTAGATTCATCAAGGCTTAAGATCCGTTCCAAGGAGACTTGAAAACATGGCTACCACTACAACTCCCAGCGTAGAAACCACCCCAAAGCTGCCCGTGAATTTGACCCCAACGGCAGTGGTTAAGGTGAAGGAGATTATGGGCCAGCAGAATCCCGTGCCGGCGGGTTTGCGCATTGGCGTGGTGGGCGGTGGATGTTCGGGCTTCTCCTATTCCATGTCCTTTGAAAACGCACCCGGCGTCATGGATAAGGTTTATACCTTTGAAGGCTTGAAAGTTTACGTCGATGCCACATCCGCCATGTATCTGAACGGCTGCATCGTGGATTTTGTCGAGACGCTGGAAGCCTCGGGATTCAAGTTTGAGAATCCGAATGTGAAGAGCACCTGCGGATGCGGCTCATCGTTTAGCGTGTAAAGCCTGAAAAATCTGTCCGTGAGAATTTGCGCCTCGTCTGAAAAGACGAGGCCTTTCATTTTCGCGCGGCTTTTAAACGCGTAGGTTTCTAGTTGGGATTTTGAAGCGACGGTGGTGGCGTTGGCACAGGAGTTACGCCGGGCGGTAATTGTGCCGGAGATTGCTGTACTGGCGTCGGCGGCGCTTGAGGACCAAGTGCCCCCGGCGTGCCTGCCGCGCCTCTGGGAGCAGCGACGGCCACGCCGGTTCCGCCGCTTTGTTCCAACCGCAGGTCATAAACGAAAAACCATTCATCGTAATGGTCTTTCTCATTGAATTCCTTGATGGACTGGCTTTTGTTGACGCTGGCCACTCCAATGATCTGACCGCCGCCAACCGTTTGTCCGTTGCCGATGTTCGATGTGGTGAGCGAGCCAAGCTGGCCGTTACTTCCCGGTGGCGGCTGCGCCTGTGTCTGCCCCAGCGATTGGCCGCCGCCAGCCAAAGTGGGCGCAATGCCGGTTGGCTGGCCGCCGCCGGCAGGCGGATTGGTTGCGGCGCCAATGGGAGCGCTGCCCTGTAAACCAGGGTTGCCGCTCCCGGACAATCCTGGATTGGTCGCGGGGATAACGATTTGCGCTTCGCCAAAATGCACCATCCGCCAGTCCGCTTCACCCGTCATGGGGTCTTTGTATTTCTTGCGCAGAAAGCGTATGTGGTTTGTGTCTTCAAGCTGCTCGATGGAAACCGGGTAGCGTCCGCCATTTTTATGGACATACCGCTTCACCGCGGTGGCGTAATCCTTGCCGCGATGCACCAGTTCTTCTTCTTTGTCCCGTTTGATCTGCTGCGCGATGCGCGGCGCTTCAATGGAAAGCGCCAGCAGAATCAGCGTGAACGCCAGCATGACCGCCAGCAGCACATAGCCTGACTCAGCCGGCCGTGTACGATTTGATTGCATTCTGTGCATCACAATTTCCGTGGCGCTATTTCGGCGTGACCTGGATCGTCTGCCGGTTGCCGTTCAAAACATCTTCAATGATCACGCTGGTGTTGTTGATCTGTATGACTTTGTATCTGCGTTCCACAATGTCATTCTGCCGCGCGACAAAAACTTCACCTTCGTCAGCCAGAAAAACCCGCTTGGCTTCATTCGTTTTGCTGGCAAAGCCATAAAACTTGAGTGGAATAGGCGGAGGCGGTGGAGTAGGCGTCGGCGTGGGCGGTATTTCAACAGTCCATTCTTTTCGCACTTCAGCAATTGGTTTTTCGATCGGCTTTTCTTCCATCCGGAAGATATTTCTTCCCGCTTCGTACTTTTTGTTCTGGCTGGCTGCCAGCAGGTCCACGCGCAATCTTGGATCAAGGGTGCTATCAGCCAGTTGCGGAGCGCCGGACTTTTTCCCCTGTGCGCCCGTGGTTGTGCTTGCGGGCGCCGCGGCGGAACTGGTGCCGCCAAAATCCACGAAGTTATAAATGCCCACCAGAAGGGCAAGCGCCAGCAGCGCGATCATCCATCGCACCTGCTTTTTGTTTTCCGCCCCTATCTTCACCTTAGGCCCCTTCTCCTCTCGCTATTGAAGCCGCCCGCGCTGCTCACTGGCTAGGATTCTTTCAAAAATGTCTGGAACTTGATTTGCAGGGATATGACGCCGCTCTCCTGGCTGGTGAGTGAAATCTGGTCAATCACAAACACCAGCTTGTCTTGCTCCATGGCATTGATAAATTTCGCTACCTTGGCGTATTCGCCCGTCACGGTTGTATCAATGTTGATCCGCTGCACGCCGGGCAGATTGTTTTTCTCGTTCTGCGTATTCCGCTCTTCCGCGTAGTGGATCCCCTGCGTGGTCACGCCTGCTTCCTGCTTCAGCTTTTCCAGGTGCAGTGAAATCTGGGAGAACTCGCTGGGAATTTTTTGCTCGTAAAATTTCTTCACGTCCACGCGGGTCTGCGCCAGTTGTTTATCAAGGCCGATCAGCGGTTTCACTTCACGCGAAAGCGCCGTTTCCTGCTCCTGCAAACTTTGTTCCTGCGCCTGCCTTGACGAAACGCTGGACCCCGGCAGGAGAAGGTAAACGATCAATAACAAATCCACCACGCCCAGCACCCCCAGCGCCAGCATAAACTGCTGTTTCACCTTGGCCAGATTGCCCATCACAAACCCTCCCTGCTGGCCGTGCGCGCCTGCGATTGCCCTGTGGGTGTGTAGAAGGTAACAATCTCAAACTTATAAAGTGTAGCTCCGGTTTTCTGGTCTTTTTCCGGGGTCTCTGAGTTGATGAGCGGCCCGCGGAAGCTCGCTGACTTTTCCATTTTCTT
>DATBCN010000574.1:0-2324 GCA_036270475.1 Candidatus Angelobacter sp.
ATTGCTGACGCACTTGCTGGTAAATCTTCCGATCCTTGCGTGGGCAAGATGCTGGAGTTCCGCATTACCGCAAACCCGGCCAAGCCAGATCTGAGCCAGATTCCTGCTCAGATGATTCCCAATCCCGATCTCTCGAACATCCCTGTAGTACGCGAGCGGACGTTTGAGTTTGGCAGCGGCGCCAAGAACCTTACCGATCCCACTGATAAGGATCCATGGGGCGTTAAGACAGATGGTGGCACCATGCTTCAGGCCGACTACGGACGGGTTTCCGCTGCTCCTACACCGGGCACACGCGAAATCTGGACTCTGAAAAATGCCGGCGGCGGCTGGGACCATCCGATTCACATTCACTTTGAAGAAGGCCAGATTCTTGCCCGCAACGGCAGCGCAGCCAATGTGCCTGCGTGGGAAAAAGGCCGCAAGGACGTGTATCGCCTGCGTCCGGGTGGAAGCGTAACTTTGACCATGCAGTTCCGCGAGTTCTACGGAATGTTCATGGAACACTGCCACAACACCGTGCATGAAGATCACGCCATGCTGGTTCGTTGGGAACTGGATCGCGGCCTGGTACCGATGCCGACTCCCATCCCGACTCCCCAGGGTGTGGGCTACATCGCATCAACCACGCTGCCAACAGCGTTTAACCAGCCTACGAACACTGTTTCCACCAGAAGCGGCACGCAAAGCGGTGGCGGAAGCGGAAGCGGGGGCGGTTCCGGCTCTGGTAGCGGCAAGGGCGGAAACGGCGGAGGTGGCGGTTCTGATGCTGGTACCTCCGGCGGCGGCTCTGGCTCTGGCAAAGGTGGCAACGGTGGCGGCGGTCTGGACAACGGCATCTCCGGAGGCGGCAGCGGTTCCGGCAGCGGCAAGGGTTCCAGCGGCGGCGGCGGCAAAGGAAAGTAACCAGAAACACCAACAACGGCGGGCCAGTCCCACCGGGGACGTCCGCCGTTTTATCGCAATACGAACCAAGACCAGAGAACAAAGGGAAACAACACCATGCGACGGAATGGTTGGGGTATCCTAGCGGTGATGGCCGCGTTCATGATTTCTGCTGCCGCGTATCTTACGGTTGGCGCTGCGCCTGCCGCGGCAGACAATTCCTATTGGGGCGCCAATTATTTCCCCAACGTGCCGCTCATCACACAGGATGGAAAGACTGTCCACTTCTATGACGATATGCTGAAGGGCAAGATCGTCCTGATCAATTTTATCTATACCGAATGCGGCGATGTCTGTCCGCTGGAAACCGCGAAGCTTGCCCAGGTCTACAAACTGCTGGGCGACCGCATGGGCAAAGACATTTTCTTTTACTCCATCAGCGTTGATCCCAAGCGGGACACTCCGGCGGTGCTGAAGAGCTACGCAAAGAAATTTCATACCGGTCCCGGCTGGTATTTTCTGACAGGCAAGCGTGAAGACATTGATACGGTGCGCAAAAAGATTGGCATGGCAGGACGGCTGGATGAAGATCCCGTGACCGGGCACACCACCAGTCTTACGCTGGGCAATGAGCCCCAGGGGCAGTGGATGCAGGACGGGTCTTTTGACGATCCGCGCTTTATCGCAACGATGATGGACAATTGGCTGACTCCGGGCTATCGCAAAGCGACCAACAGTTATGAGAACGCGCCGAAAGTTGACGAATCGGTGGGCGGTGAAGGCCCATCCATGTTCCGCACCCGCTGCGCGGCCTGCCACACCATTGGTGGCGGTGATGGCGTTGGCCCTGATCTGCTGGGCGTAACCGCCACACGTGGCCGCGATTGGACCATGCGCTACATTCTGGCCCCAGACAAAGCGTTGGCGGCCAAAGATCCAGTGGCGGTTGCGCTGTTCAATAAATACAACAAAGTGAAAATGCCGAACCTGCATCTGACTCCTGCTGATGTGCGGCTTCTGCTTGACTATTTTGAAAAACAAACCATTTCCGTCGCAAAGGCCGGTAATTCATCCGCGGACAAGACAGGCGCGATGAAAGCCGGTCCAGAATCCACGATAACCAGCCAGGGACTGGGCAGAAACTAAACTCCTCCGTCTGGCTGCGAGTGGGCCGCCCGATGCTTAAATGCTTCGGGCGGTTTTTTTGCTGCTATCTGGCCAAATCGCACCAGCTTTGGCTTGCCAGTAGCAAGCGCTGCCGCCAATGGCGAAAGACCAATCCTCTCAGTTACAATTTTCTGTTTCCCTGAAGGGACCACTTTCCATAT
The DNA here is from genome assembly GCA_036270475.1 of Candidatus Angelobacter sp. Taxonomy (GTDB): domain Bacteria; phylum Acidobacteriota; class Terriglobia; order Terriglobales; family Acidobacteriaceae; genus Angelobacter. The sequence goes on from DATBCN010000574.1 coordinate 2,214, forward strand.
GCCGCTGCCTGAATACAAACAAATGGTGGATGAAGCCAAGCGCGAGATCAAGGAGATTGACGCGGACGAGCTTAAACGCATGCAGCACGCGCAACAGAACTTCACGCTGAT
>DATBCN010000575.1:0-2870 GCA_036270475.1 Candidatus Angelobacter sp.
TCATTAGAACTTCATAGGTTCAGAACTGATTCAGAAAACGCAGGTCACCGCTCTGCAGCAGGCGTATATCGTCAATGGCGTAGCGCATCATGGCCAGGCGCGTCAGGCCCAGGCCAAAAGCAAAACCATTCCACTCCTGCGGATCGAGCCCGGAGTTGGTGATCACGTTGGGATGCACCAGCCCGCAGGGTAGCAGCTCAACCCATCCGCTTTGCTTGCAGACGGGGCAGCCATTGCCGCCGCAGATCAGGCATTGAATGTCGAGTTCAAAGCCCGGTTCCACAAAAGGGAAATAGCCGGGGCGCAGGCGTACAGTGACTTTGCGGCCAAAGACCGAGCTGAGCAAAGTCTGCATGAAATAAATCAGGTGGCTCACGGAGACATCGCGGTCCACCATCATGCCCTCGACCTGATAAAAAGTGTGCTCATGCGAGGCGTCCACTTCTTCATTGCGGAAGACGCGGCCCGGAGCGATCATGCGCATGGGCGCACCGTATTTTTGTAGCGCACGCACCTGCACCGGCGAGGTATGCGTCCGCAGCAAGTGGCCGTCCGTCATCCAGAAAGTGTCCTGCATGTCACGCGCGGGATGGTCGGGCGGAATATTCAGCGCGTCAAAGTTGTAATAGTCGGTTTCCACCTCGGGGCCATCAAGCACGCGGAATCCCATGGAGATGAACAGTTGCTCAATCTCATCCTGCACCTGCGTCACAGGATGAATGTGCCCCGGCGCGATGCCTTGCGGCGGAACGGTCAGATCAATCCATTCGGCTTTGAAGCGCTGGTCTGATTCAGAGCCTTCAAGCGATGCCTTGCGATCTTCAAAAGATTTTTCCAGCGTTGCTTTGGCTTCATTGAGCTACTGGCCGGCTTTGGCGCGATCTTCCGGGGCCATCGTGCCGAAGGTCTTGCTGATCCCGGCGAGTTCACCTTTGCGTCCCAGCACGGCGACGCGGACCTTCTCCAGGTCGGCCAGCGTGGCGGCAGAGTTAATATCGCCCAGGGCCGATTGGGTCAGGTCTGTGATGGTCTGTATTGGGTTCGGCGTGTTCAAGAGTCGTCCGCTTGTATATGGGTAATCCTAAACTATAGAGGGCGCTGGGGATGGGGTCAAGAAATCGCCGTGATCGCCGACATCGCGCGTTCACCGCCCAGATCGGAAAGGCAAAACCTACCACGGAGGCACGAAGACGCGGAGAAAAGCCAAAGCTCAAATGGATTTACTCTTGCATCAAATACATACATTCGATTCGCTTGTTTCGCCTTCATTCGCGGCTAAATACTGATCCGCGCAAATCCGCGCAAATCCGCGGTAGGAAACGTGCAGCGTACCCAAATTAAACGTTTCAGCCGCGAAGCCGACTTGCGCGCTGAGCGGCGCTGCTACAGGAGCGGATACATGATGGCTGGTGCGATTCTGCAGAGCGGTTTGGCACGCGAAGCGTGCTAAAATAACAATGACGCTGCGGTCCCGCCTTCAGTAAGCCGGAATTTCCTCGCAGTTCCCTTGAAAACCAATGATTTCAGTCAGTAACGTATCCATGCGCTACGGCGCAAAAATTCTGTTTGAAGAGGTCAGCACGGCGTTTACGCCGGGCAAGCGCTATGGCCTTACCGGTCCCAACGGCGCGGGCAAGACCACGTTTATGAACCTGCTTTCCGGCGACCTTGAGCCGCAGAAAGGCAGCGTGGTGCGCCCCAAGAAGCTCAGCGTGCTGCGCCAGGACCAGTTTGCCTTTGACGCGTATCGCGTGATTGATACCGTGATCATGGGCAACAAGCGCCTGTGGGCGGCCATGGAAGAGCGCAACCACATCTACGACAAGCCCGAGATGAGCAATGAAGACGGCATGCGGCTGGGCGAACTGGAAGGCATCGTCGGCGAAGAAGACGGCTACTCCGCGGAAAGCGATGCGGCCATTTTGCTGCAGGGCCTCGATATCCCCGATGAGTTGCATGAACGCAAGATGAGCGAGATACAGGGCGGACAGAAGATGCGCGTGCTGCTGGCGCAGGCGCTGTTTGGCCATCCGCAGGCCCTGCTGCTGGACGAGCCTACGAACCACCTTGATCTTGATTCGATTCACTGGCTGCAGGATTTTCTGAATCGCTATGACGGCGTGCTGATTACCATCTCACATGACCGCCATTTTCTGAACAGCATCTGCACGCACATCGCGGATATTGATTACGAAACCATCATCACTTACACCGGCGGCTATGACGATATGGTGATGGCCAAGACGCAGATCCGTTCTCAGGTTGAAGGCCAGAACGCGCAACGCGAGAAAAAGATCGCGCAGTTGAATGAGTTTATTGCGCGATTTGCCGCAGGCACGCGTTCCAGCCAAGTACAGTCGCGGCGCAAGGAAGTGGAGCGGCTGCAGGTAACGGAGCTGGCGCGGTCCAACATCGCGCGCCCGTTCCTGAAGTTTGAAATGAAGCGGCCTTCCGGAAAACATATTCTTGAGCTAGAGGGCGTTACCAAGTCGTATGACGAGACTGAGGTAATCCAGGGCTTTACCGCCAGTGTCCAGCGCGGAGAAAAAATCGCGTTAATGGGACGCAACGGCGTAGGAAAAACCACGCTGCTGAATGCTCTGCTGGCCAACTCGTCCACGACGCCTGAAGCTGAGTTGCGCAAGACGTCCGGCTACGCAGGCCCGTTTCTTAGCGACGGCAAAGTTACCTGGGGACACGAAGCCGCAGTCGGATATTTCCCCCAGGATCATCGCAGCCTGATTGAGCCGGGCATGAGCATCCTGGACTGGATCTTCCAGTGGGACCCTTCGGTTTCCAATGAAGAGATACGCGGACTGCTGGGACAGATGCTGTTTGTCCGCGATGAGGCCACCAAAAAGACTGATGTG
>DATBCN010000576.1:0-3035 GCA_036270475.1 Candidatus Angelobacter sp.
TGAAGAGCTTCTGCGCAAGGAAGAAGAACACGCCAGCGATCTTTCCGACCTGCTCTATATTGCCAACCCGGAGACCGGCCAATCAGAAGGAGAAGACCCCGGCGCTGATCCCCTGCATAAAGAAACTGGCCAGCCGAAAGCAGAAAAATCGCAGGAGAAAACAGGCGAGAAGAAAAAACCGGCAGCGTGACAGAAAATGAATCAGCAGTCAGTCGCCAGCATTCAGCAAAATAAAAACCGCCAAGGACGCAACGGGCGCAAGCTCCATTTTCCTCTACGGCCTTCGCGTACTTTGCGGTTAATTTTGCATTGGCTGATCCGCTAATTGCCCACGCCCAGTTGCGTCAGCATAAAAGCGTAGTCAAAAGAGATTTCCTTGTAGCGGTCATAACGGCCTGAAGCTCCGCCATGACCGGCAGCCATATTGGTCTTGAGCAGAAGAACGTTTTTGTCCGTTTTGAGCGTGCGCAGCTTGGCCACATATTTGGCCGGCTCCCAATACATGACCTGGCTGTCATTGAATGAAGTCTTGACCAGGATGGCAGGGTATGCGCCCTTTTTCAGATTGTCATAGGGCGAATATTTCAGCATATAGTCGTACGCTGCTTTTTCATTGGGATTGCCCCACTCTTCATACTCGCCCACGGTAAGCGGCAAGGAAGCATCCAGCATGGTGTTCATCACGTCAACAAACGGGACGTGGGAAACCACGACCTTGAACAGATCAGGACGCAGGTTCGTCACCGCACCCATGAGCAACCCGCCGGCGGAACCGCCTTCAATGGCGATCCGGTCGCGTGCGCCGTATTTGTTGGCCGCCAGATATTCGGTGCAGGCGATGAAATCCGTGAAGGTATTCATCTTGTTCATCATGCGGCCGGCGTCGTGCCAGGGCTTGCCCATGTCACCGCCACCGCGGATGTGCGCAAAAGCCAGCACCACGCCGCGGTCCAGCATGGAGATGCGCGTCGCGCTAAAGTTGATCGGCACGCTGATGCCATAGGAGCCGTAAGAATACACATAAAGCGGGTTGGAACCGTCAGGCTTCTTCAAGTCCTTGCGGTAGACAACGGAAATGGGGACCTTCACGCCATCCTTGGCGGTGGCCCAGACCCGCTCAGAAGCATACTTGGAAGGATCGTAACCGCCGGGGACTTCGGTCTGCTTCAGCAAAGCCGAGGCGTGCTTTTCCACATCGTAATCAAACACTGAGGCTGGCGTGACCAGCGATTGATAGGAGTAGCGAAACTGTTTGGTCTTGAATTCGCGATTGATCTGCGGGAACACCGCGTACACAGGCTCTTTGTAGGCAATGCGGTTCTTTTCGCCGGTGGCCAGGTTGACGACCGTGAGTTCCGGCAACCCGTTCTCGCGCTCTACCAGGACGAAGAAATCGGCGAAAACTTCAATGTCATTCAGCATTACATCAGGGCGTACCGGAATAATCTCTTTCCAGTTTTCCTTGCCCGGAGCATTCACCGGAGCAGACACCAGGCGGAAAGTACGTCCCCGGTCATTGGTGCGGATATAGAACTGGTCTCCGTGATGGTCAGGATAGTACTCCACGTCCTGCTGGCGCGGAGCAATCAGCTTCCACTCGCCGCGTGGGCTGTCCGCATCCAGTGCGCGGGCTTCACCTGTGGTGTGGCTGTTGATCTGGAGAAAAATATATTTCCCGCTGCGCGATTTTTGCGCTTCTACGGTAAAGCGCTCGTCTTTTTCTTCATACAGCAGCTCGTCCTTGCCCGTGGCCCCCAGAGTGTGCCGGTAGAGTCGATACTGCCGCTTGGTCTTGTCGTCCTCCACGGTGTAAAAGAGCGTCTTATTGTCATTGGCCCAGGCCACGGAGCCAACTTTATCGGCAATAACGTCTGTATCTTTTCCCGTCCGCAGATCGCGCACCCGCAGCTTGTATTGGCGGAAACCGGTATTATCAGTGGTGTAAGCCAGCAGATTGCCGTCATCGCTGGGATCGTATGCGCCCAGTGACATAAAAGGCTGCCCTTTGGCCAGTTCATTTACGTCCAGGGTGATTTCTTCCGCCGCATCCAGGCTTCCCTTTTTGCGGGCATTGATCGGATATTGCTGGCCCTTTTCCCAGCGCGAATAATAGAAATAGCCGCCGTCTTTGTAAGGCACGTTCACATCAGTCTCTTTGATGTGGCTCACCATTTCTTCATAGAGCTTTTGCTGGAGCGTGGCCGTGGGCTTCATCACACCGTCTGTGTAGGCATTCTCCGCCTGCAGATACTGGGCGACCTCGGGATTGGACTTGTTGCGGAGCCAATGGTAGTCATCCACCAGTTTGCCGCCGTTGATGTGGTTCTCCGTGTGGACAGACTTGGCCACAGGAGGCGGTGGAGGCGGAGCGGCAGCGGTGGTTGCGCCATTGGCGGATTTATCTTCAGCGTTCAGAAATGTACTCATCAGGAAACACAGCGCAATCAATGATTTTTGCATAAATCCGCCTTTTGCGTGAGAAGGCCACGCCGATGCGGAATTATAACAATTCAGGCAGGTCTAAAAACTGTGCTTGTTAAAACACTTAAGAAGTACGCACTTCGGCTAGTTTTTGCTCAACGTCGCTCTTCCATTGGGCCAGCTTTGCGAGAGTTCGCTGTCTCTTCCGTTCGTCCCCAATGCTCTCGGCGTCTTTTTCGCATGCTTCGATTTTTAACAGCGTTCCTTCAAAATTACTCCGCGCCTCCAGGATCGCTCCTTCTGCTTTGAGCCGATAATCCTTTGTTGTGGCATCGCTGGGTAAATCAGCCAGCCATTGTTCGGCCAGATCGACTCTTCCCCGTCGCTCCGCCTGGAAGATTGCCGCATTCGCCATCAGCGCAGAGCGGATGCCAGGCGTTGACCAGCCAGAGGATGACAGGCAGATTTCCAGGCAATCGGCTGCAAGGGAGTTATTTTTTTGCTCGAACGCGCGAGCAAATGCAATCGAAAATGCTACGACGGCCAAGAGAGATTTGCCGCGAACCGACGTGGCCTCTTCGACGAGAGCGGGCGAAAGGTCCTCATTCTCCACG
>DATBCN010000577.1:0-1787 GCA_036270475.1 Candidatus Angelobacter sp.
CGCCATTGTGCTGAATGACCTGGGCTCGTCGGCTTTTTATGCTGGCGGCATCGCCGAGCAGGCGGTGGGCAAATCAGCTCCCTGGTTCATCCTGGGCGTCATGCTTTTCGCCTTTGCCGTGCGCTCGGTCTACGTGGAAAGCTGCTCCATGTTCACCCGGGGCGGCGTTTACCGCGTGGTAAAAGAGGCGCTGGGCGGCACCTTTGCCAAATTCAGCGTCTCCGCGCTGATGTTTGACTACATTCTCACAGGCCCCATCTCCGGTGTTTCCGCGGGACAATACATCGCCGGCCTGATCAATGAACTGTTTGCCGCCGCCGACCTGCATGGCTGGATTCCCCGCGCCATGCACAACATGTTCCACGGCCAGACGCCTCACATCAATGAAAATTATGCGGCCGCGGCGTTTGCCCTGCTGGTGACCGGCTACTACTGGTGGGAAAACATCAAGGGCATTGAAGAATCCAGTGATAAGGCGCTCCGCGTAATGCAGATCACCACGGTCATGGTGGTCATACTGATGGGCTGGGCCTTCTACACGGTTTTTCACAACGGATCATCGCTGCCTCCCCTGCCCATCCCGCAGAACCTGCATTTCAGTTCTGAGGCGCTGGGGTTCCTCAAAAATACTGACCTCACAAAATCGCTGGGACTGCTGGGCATCCTGATCGCTTTTGGCCATTCCGTGCTCGCCATGAGCGGGGAAGAGTCACTGGCGCAGGTCAACCGCGAAATTGCCAGTCCCAAGCTGCGCAACCTGAAGCGCGCCGCTCTTATTATCGCCATCTTCAGTTTTGTCTTTACCGGCGTCGGTTCCATGCTGGCCGTCATGATTATCCCCGACGATGTCCGCGTTCCTCTCTACAAGGACAATCTGATCTCGGGCATGGCCATGTATATGGTCGGCCCGCGCATCCTGAAACTGGTGTTCCGGGTTTTTGTGGTGGTGGTCGGCTTCCTCATTCTTTCCGGCGCCATCAATACGTCCATCATCGGCTCCAACGGCGTGTTGAACCGGGTCTCTGAGGATGGCGTGCTCACTGATTGGTTTCGCCGTCCGCACAAAAAATTTGGCACCAGCTACCGCATCATCAATCTGATTGTTGGCATGCAGTTGGCCACCATCCTTCTAAGCCGCGGCAACGTTTACGTCCTGGGCGAGGCATATGCCTTTGGCGTGATCTGGAGCTTCACCTTCAACAGCCTGGCCATGCTGGTGCTGCGCTTTAAATATAAAGGCGAGCGCGGATGGCGCGTGCCTCCCAACATCAGGATTGGCAAAATTGACGTGCCTATTGGACTGGCTTCCGTCCACATGGTGCTGCTTTCCACGGCCATTGTGAATCTGTTCACCAAGCAGGTGGCCACCGTGGCTGGCTTGGCGTTTTCGCTGGCTTTCTTCTTTATCTTTACCGTTTCAGAGAAGATCAACAAGCGCAAGTTTGCCCACGCGGAACAGCAGATGAAGGAGCACTTCCAGCTTCTGCACCAGGAAACCATTGGCCGTGACGCGGTGCAGGTGCGGCCGGGCAGCATTCTGGTAACGGTGCGCGACTTCAACACCCTAAACCATCTGCGCTGGGTGCTGGAAAATACTGACATACACGATACCGACATCGTGGTGATGGAAGCCCGCCTCACCGGCTATGGCAGCGCTACCACCGATCTGGCCATGGAGCAGATCTTCAGCGACTACGAGCAAACGCTCTTTACCAAGGCTGTCTCCATTGCTGAAAACTACGGGAAGAGGATTTCGCTCCTGGTGGTCCCGGCGCGCGACGTATGGT
>DATBCN010000578.1:0-4951 GCA_036270475.1 Candidatus Angelobacter sp.
AGGCATTGCGCCGGGACAAAAGCTGATTACCTACTGTGAGGTCGGCTTGCAGGCGTCGCATGACTACTTTGTCGCCAGGTATCTGGGATATGACGCCGCCATGTTTGATGGCTCCATTCATGAGTGGAGCCACATGAACAACCTGCCGGTGGTGGAAGGCAAGTCTCCGCGCTAAGGAGTGCATGATGTTTTTTCAAGCAATCGCGGTGGTGTTGGGTCTGCTGCCAGTTTTGCAGGCGCCAACGGAGACCGGTCCGCCACCCAAATTACGGCCAGAAATGCTGGTAACAACGGCATGGCTGGCCGATCATCTAAAAGACCCCGACCTGGTAGTGCTCTGTATCGATTCCGCGCCGGAGTTTTATGCGAAGTGGCATATCCCCGGCGCGCGGCAGATCAAGCTGAGTGAAATCGCGGTGACGCGGGATGGCATTCCCAACGAACTTCCGCCGGTGGAAACGCTGCAGAAAATTTTTGCCGCCACGGGCGTGAGCAACGGTTCGCGCGTGGTGTTGTATGGCGAACGGTCCAATCTTTTTGCCGCGCGAGCTTACTTTACTTTGGATTATCTGGGCGTGGCCAGCCGCGCTTCATTGCTGGATGGCGGCATAGAAAAATGGACGGCTGAGCACCGGCCGCTTTCCACGGAAACGCCGGCAGTTACAGTTGCGCAACTTGCGATTACGCCGCGGCCAGAAATCCTCATCGACACTGCAGCCATGCGCAATCTGGCTGCAAAGAGACCTGGAAGCGTCACGCTGGTGGATGCTCGTCCGACGAAAGAGTTCTCTGGCGAGCAACTTTCAGAGGATGTAGCCAAAGCCGGACATATCCCCGGGGCAAAGAGCTTGTATTGGATGGACATGCTGGTGAGCCGCGAGGACCCGGTGCTGCGGCCAGAAGCAGAGCTGCGGCGCATGTATGCAGAATTAAAAGCAAAGGCAGGCCAGCCGCTGGTTACGTACTGCCGGACGGGAATGCAGTCGTCGTTTGATTATTTTGTGGCGAAATATCTGGGGTACGATCCCAGCATGTATGACGCTTCCTTTTATGAATGGAGTCAGAAAGATTTGCCGGCGGAAACCTCTCCCAGAAAATAGCGCGGCAAATAGAAAATGCCCTGGATTGCCATCTGCCTAAAGGCCCGTGATTCGCAAGCGAATCACTCGATGCTGATACTCGCTAGTGGATCAATTTGAAGAAAACTGATCCACTGCGGGGCATTTTCGTTTTCCTCGTAATTTCCTAGAACATGTTCCACAAAAACTGATTGTAGACATCGTGGTGATACTAGACCTCTGGGGCCTTCACAAATGTTCCCAGCAGACGCGGGCAACGGTCCGCCGACGCCTGTTTCAGATCAGCGTAACGCGCCTTCACATCTTCACCCAGAAGTTTGGTCGTCCACTCGGCCTTGCGGAAGTTTTCCAGCGCAGTATAAATGTTGTCGGGCAGGTATCGTTCGGCCTGGCGCAGGTTTTTTATCCGGGACGTAGTGCCTGTAATGCCGGTTTTGAAGACGCTCAACATGACCATATAAGGGTTCGCGTCCGGGGCGACAGAGCGCACCTCAACGCGCATGCTCTTCTCATTGCCGATGGGGATGCGGACCATGGAACCACGGTCTACCGCCGACGCCTTGATCTGGTTAGGGGCCTCAAAATGCGGGTCGAGACGGCGATAGGCGTTGACACTGGCATTGAGCATCAGGCAAATGTCATTGCCATGCGTAAGAATGCGATCGACAAACGACCATCCAAGCTCACTGAGTTTTTCCTCGCCTTTGGGGGCCCAGAAAAGGTTCTTGCCCGCTTTGCTGATGGAGACGTTGGTGTGCATGCCGTTGCCGTTGACGCCCACCACGGGTTTAGGCAGGAAAGACGCGGTCAGGCCCATCCGGGTGGCCACCTGGCGGCAGATCAGCTTATAGATCTGTATCTGGTCAGCCGCGGCCACAACTTCACCATAACTGTAATTGATTTCAAATTGTGACGGCGCAACTTCCGGATGGTCTTTTTCATTCTGGAATCCCATGGCGCGCTGCACTTCCGCCGTGGTGTCAATGAACGTGCGCAGCAGGTCGCCGGGCAGCGAATGGTAGTAGCCGCCGGTGTTTACATATTCAAACTTGCCGGTTTCATGGTAACGGCGTTCGGCATCAGCACCCTGGAAAAGAAAGCCTTCAATCTCATTGGCGGCGTTCAGCGTGTAGCCTTCCTTCTTATACATCTGCTCGGCAAAGACCTTGAGGTTGCCGCGGATATCGGCGCTATAGGGTGTGCCGCCTTTATCAATGACTTCGCCAAAAACCAGCACTTTGCCGGAGCCAAACACATCGGCGGGCGCCCAGTAAAACGAATTCCAATCCAGGCCAAGACGAAGATCGCTTTCGCGCTGCGCGGTAAAGCCGCGTATGGACGAGCCGTCAAAAGTAAGGTTGTCCCAGCTTTTGATCAGGAATTTTTTGTCATAGTCCAGCATGTGCAGGCGGCCTTCCAGATCGCTGAAGAGCAGCGTAACGGCCTTGACGCGTTTTTCATCGGCCAGGTATTGCAGCCGTTCTTCCTGGACTTTGTGCATGGCAACGCGGTTGCGGCGCTGCTCCTTCGCCTGCAGGTTCATGTCTTCCAGTTCGTCATACGAGAGGGCGAGAAAATTGCGCAGTTCGTTTGCCATGCAGCTCCTTCAAGCCGGAATTCTTGTTTTTGGGACCGAGCGGGTTCGTGCGGGCAATAACCTTATTAGGATATCGCGCCACCGCGCCCCCCAGCCAATTAAAAGACCAGATAACGGCCATCAAAATCGATTTATAGCGGGCCGCCACCTGAGCGTTTTTCCGGGATACTCAAAATGATAAATCGCGTTGTCAAGTCTGAAAGTCTTTGCAGACAATAGGCGTTAAATTTTGATTACCTAATTGTTTCGCACCCGTTGCCAGAATCCGTCATAGCTCATCATCAGTCCATTGCCATCCACAAGCAGATCGGCCACAAAAGAGCCACCATGGCTGGAATAGCGATATTGTCGATCCGCCAGTCGATGATATTCCTGGGGAAGAGCCTGGAGGATGAGATCAGGAAACTTTACCCAGGCGGCAGAGAATTCACCGCTTGCATGGCCGATCTCAAGGCCCAATCGCCGAATGGGCAGCGTATTGGTGGAAGGACTCCAGCCCAGATCGATGTCGATTGCTCCACGCACGGCCGGGTTCTCCTGGCCATTTTCATACCATTGACCATTTTGTGCAGCGATCTGAATCGTGCGTTTACCATCTGAATCGCGGACGGAGATATTCGCCCGCCTGGTACGGAATGAACTGTCGCACACGATCTCATAGCGGGCTTCAGTTGGCGCATCATTGCACAAAGTCAGAATCGTGCCGCGCAGAACCCACTCATCGCCCGCTTGCAGGAATTCAAACCTCTCCAGGCCAGCAGACTGAAGCCATTGCCATAGACCGCTGCTAACAAGCTGTGAATACGGAGTCATGACCTGCCTGTAGTGATGGTACTGCCTTTGTGCCTGCCCCGGCCAGTGCCCCCGCGAACTGTTTACAATCGTTCCCAAAGTCTTTAGCCTTGACGTATCGATCCGCCGTCCAAGGAGGGCCTTGATGATCGAACCCAAGCAGGAAACCGTCCACCACCGCATTTGCCCTTTCTGTGAAGCCTGTTGCGGCCTTGAAATCACCGTGGCTGAAGGCCGGGTGAAGCGCATCCGCGGACACGCGGCTGATGTTTTCAGCGGCGGATATCTCTGCCCCAAAGGCGTGGCGCTGAAAGACCTGCATGAGGACCCGGACCGGCTGCGCCAGCCGCTGATCAAACGTGACGGCCATTTCATTGAAGCAAGCTGGGACGAAGCCTTCGCGGAGATTGAACGCCGCTTGCCGCCGATCATCGCAAAACATGGCGCTGACGCCGTTGCGCTCACGCTGGGAAATCCGGTGGTCCATAAAGCCGGGCTTATGCTCTATACGCCGCGGTTGGGCCGCGCGCTGCGTTCCAACAACGTCTTTTCCGCTTCAACGCTGGACCAGATGCCCAAACATCTTTCCTCCGGGCTGATGTATGGCGATTTTCTTTCGATCCCCGTGCCGGACATTGAGCGGACAGATTTTCTGCTGATGCTGGGCGCGAACCCCATGGTTTCCAACGGCAGCCTGTGGACGGTGCCGAACTTCCGCGACAAAGCCAAAGCCCTGCGCGCACGCGGCGGAAAGCTGATCGTGGTCGATCCGCGGCGCACGGAAACGGCCAAGGCAGCAGACCAGCACATCTTTATTCGTCCCGGCGGCGACGTGTTCTTTTTACTGGGCATGGCGCATACGCTGTTCGGGGAAAAACTTGTCCGGCTGGACCGGCTGGCGCCGCATGTTGCCGGCCTGGACGCGCTGCAACAAGCCGTTGCGGCGTTTGCGCCGGAGAGGACCTCCGCCCGCTGCGGAATTCCCGCGGAGACAATCCGCGCGCTGGCCCGCGCGCTGGCCGCGGCGGAACGCGCGGCGGTGTATGGGCGCATCGTGACCTGCACGCAGGAATATGGAACGCTGTGCAACTGGCTGATCGATGTGCTGAACATTCTTACCGGACACTTTGACGAGCCAGGCGGCGCTATGTTTCCCAAGGCAGCGGCATTCCAGGCCAACACGTTTCCAGTTAAAAATATGGGGAAAGCCGGCGTGGGTAAAGGGATTACTACTGGACGGCGCAAGAGCCGTGTTTCCGGCGCGCCGGAAGTATTGGGCGAATTCCCCATAAGCTGCCTGGCGGAAGAGATTGAAGCGCCGGGTGAAGGGCAGATCAAGGCACTGATTACGGTTTCCAGCAATCCGGCGCTTTCTTCGCCCAACGGCACGCGGCTGGGAGCGGCGCTGGACCAACTGGACTTCATGGTGAGCGTTGACATTTATCTGAATGAAACCACGCGCCATGCTGACGTGATTTTGCCC
>DATBCN010000579.1:0-3873 GCA_036270475.1 Candidatus Angelobacter sp.
TCGCGGCCCCAACTCGCATCTCCCAGCTCTCAATTTTTCTTAACGCGGTTCTTTCTTGTAGTGAACAATACGTCCATCCAGCACCTTCTCTAGTATGATGGTGTGCCGAGTGGTCCTACCCCACTCGCTGAGGAGGAAAGAGAATGAGGTCTGTGGCGCGTGTTGTTGCGATAGTGATTCTGGGGTCCCTTTGTTTTACATCAGCTTTTGCGGCAGACGATGCAAAAGCGCCGGCAAGTTTGACCAGTTCCGAGGCCAGCGCCCCAAACGCTACCGCCAACTCCACCGGCTACCTGGCCCCAGCCATTCCCATGCCGATGCAAGATGCCGCACAAGCTCCGGCCCAAAAAACCAAAGCGAAATCTTCTTCCGCCAGCAGTGACACTTATCCCGCGGTTGATCTCTTCGCCGGCTATTCCTACATCCGTTTCAGGACCGACGCCGGCACCAAAGAGGGTTTCAACTTGCATGGATTCACGGGCGCTCTAGCCGGGAACGTAAATCGCTGGTTCAGTCTGGTGGGTGACTTTGGTGTGTATCAAATCAAAGACCTGCCACCTTCCGTCACCGGCAGCGCATATACATTTCTCTTTGGACCGCAATTTTCCCGCCGTGGTGAGCGTTGGACACCCTTCGTACACGCGCTCTTTGGTGCAGCCCGACTGGCAGATATACAGGCTTCCACCATCCCAACTGGTTCGGCTTTCTTCAATCGATCATTTTCCCAAAACTCATTCGCCACGGCCCTCGGCGGCGGCCTGGACGCAAATATCAACAAGCACATTGGCGTGCGCATCTTCCAAGTCGAATATTTGCTAACCAAGTTCACAAATGGCGGAGACAATAAGCAGGACAACCTGCGCGCTTCTGCCGGCTTGGTGCTGCACTTTGGCGGCAATCCTCCGCCGCCACCGCCCAATCATCCGCCCACTGTCACTCTCACCGCCAACCCGACCAAAGTTTTTGCCGGCTCAGGTGACAGCGTAGTGCTCCAGGCCACATGCAGCGATCCTGATAATGACCCGCTGAATTACAAGTGGTCAGCCACCGGCGGCGGCATAGAAGGCAGCGGCGCCGAGGTGCGTTGGAACTCCAAGGATGTGAAAGAGGGCGGCTACACAGCCACTGTCGTCTGCGACGATGGCAAGGGCGGGAGCGCCAGCGCATCAACCAACTTTGCCGTCGAAGCCAAACCCAATACTCCGCCGACCATTACATGCGCCGCCAATCCGGCAACCATTACCGTTGGGCAGCGTTCCAGCATCGCGTCCACGGCCAGTGACGCAGATAATGACACTCTCACCTACAGCTACCAGACCAGCGGCGGCAAGGTGACAGGTTCAGGCGCCAATGTTCAATTCGATTCCACTGGCGTCGCTCCCGGAAACTACACGGTAACCTGCCATGTGAGTGACGGCCATGGTGGTGAGGCTGACGCAACCACTCAGGTCGCCGTACAGGCAGCCGCTCCGCCCAGGGAACAGGTCCAGCTTGAGCAGCGTCTCTCACTGCACAGCATCTACTTCCCCACGGCGCAGCCCACGGTTGCCAATCCCAACGGCGGACTACTGGCCAGCCAGCAGACAACGCTGGTCGCCCTTGCCAGCGACTTCAAGAAGTATCTGGCCTTTAAGCCGGAAGCTCACTTGATCCTGCAGGGCCATGCCGATCCGCGCGGCGGCGAGGCGTACAACAAACTGCTCTCTGAGCGGCGTGTGGTGCGCACCAAGGCATTCCTGGTGCAGCAGGGCGTCTCCGCGGACGCCATTGAAACGCAGGGCCTGGGTGAAGAACAGCCCATGAGCGCAGACCAGGTCAAGCAGGCCGTTGACCAGGAACAGGACTTGACGGCGGCGCAGAAAACGCAGCTCAATCGCAACGCCAAAGTGCTGGCCCTGGCCCAGAACCGGCGCGTTGACGTGACGCTCAGCACCACGGGACAGACTTCAGTACGCCAGTTCCCGTTCAATGCCGGAGACGCGCTCAACTTGATCAACCCCAAAGGCACTGGAACAGGCGCTAAGAAGCCGGCTCCAAAGTCTGGAACCTCAAAGTCCGGCGCGCGCAAGGCCGGAACCAAAAAGGCCCCGGCCAAGAAGCAATAGCGCAGGGTTTTAGCCCCTGCAGGGTTTTAGCCCTGAAGATGGAAAACAAAATTGCGGCAGGACATAAAAAGCCTGCCGCATTTTCATTACCCGGACAATTCTTTTGGACAATTTACTGTTACCTCGCGCGCTTTGGGTATAGTCTCTCTCCTGCATAAGAAAGGGGGTTCCCATGCCCAATCCCAATGCCATTGTTGGCCGGATCGTCGCCACAGATCCTTCCGTTGAAAAGTTAAACGGCGCGGATTTTTTCCGGCGCTATCCCAACGGCGTCTCGATTGGCTTTGAGGCTGGCGTGGTAGCGCGCCTCTTCCCCGGCGAACGCTCGGCCGGCATGCTGGAAATCCTGGAACAACTGCGGCAAATGGCCCTGCCTGTTTATGTTGAGGTAAATCCCGCAACGCGCGCCATCACACGCCTCTTGATTCCCTTAATCACACGGGTGCTGAACATAACCTCGGCTGCCCTCTCCGGGGCGCCACCCGCACAGCCGGACTACTCGGTTGAACTTGAAGCGTCGCACGCGCGCCACACTTTGAAAGGCGGCAATCCTGACTTTGCCAATTTGCTTGAGCTGCTGCGCGCCGCCTTGTCGGCAAAACGCTCGCTGATGGTGACGGAAACTGATGACCATGAAATCATTGACGTGCGCGCCGCTCCGCCGGATACGGCCACGCCGCCCGGTCCCGGCCCTGAACCGCTCAAGACGCGTGAAAGCTGGTTCCATCGCTTCTGCCGCCGCTGGTTCTGTTTTTTCTGCTGTGTCTCCGGCCAGCGCGCCACGCAGTTGTTTGCTTTATGCGCCGCTCCCTCCTGTAATCCGCTCACCGTGCCTGCTCCGTGCATCCCTTTTCTTTATCCTGACGATGGCTGTTGGGCGCGCGCCCATGAAATGTGCCGCCTCATGATTGCCGCCGGCGCAAGACCCAGCAAGGTCTGGATTGACGGCAGTCTGCACACGCTTACCCGGAACAATCCCAACTGCTTTGTGAATTGGGGATGGCACGTTGCTCCGACGATTTGCGTGCGCCGCCGCTTTTTCAGCAGCGAACTGATGGTGATTGATCCCTCTCTTTTCACCACGCCCGTGACCGAAGCCACATGGAAGAGCGTGCAGGGCGATCCCAACGCAACGCTTACCAACACCGCAGCCACGGTCTATTGGCGCAACGTGATCCCCACCGATCCTAATTACGTTGACACCAATATCCGCCTGCAGTTTTATCGTCTCCAGTTGAAGAACCGGTCGCTGGCGTTTGGGCCGCCGCCGTATGCGAATTGCCCATAAGGAAGCGATGAAAAAGGTGACTGCATCTAATCGCCCAGCGTACCGTATACGTCCTTGATGTCAATGCGGCTCTTGATAAAACGCTCGCTGGCTTCACGGACCAATCGATTTGCTCTCGTGCTTGGCAATCGCAAAGTCCAAATGCACGTTCAATGGCCTCAGTCTCGGTTTTCGCTCGCAAAGCTTTTCGCGCGCGCTTGATTTTTACGGAATCCTAATGAAAGTGCTTGTGCGAACGGCCCTTTGCGGTAGCCATGACAACATGTTCCTTTCTCATCAATCTAAAGAGAATCGTCCAATGTACATACATTCAACATTTATGTACATCCTTGACATCCAACCGAGAAGACCGCCAAGGGCGCAAATCTGAGGCTAGTTCTCCGTGTCTCCGCGCCTCCGCGGTCAATCCGGCTCTCCACTTTCGGCAATCTGACTATCACCTTCCCAGCGCTTGCACGCTCCCGGGCGCATAGCTTACAC
>DATBCN010000580.1:0-6161 GCA_036270475.1 Candidatus Angelobacter sp.
AAGTATGACGCCGCCCGCGCCTCCGCCGCCTTCTATAGCGATCTCTTTGGCAAAGACAACTTCTTCATGGAGATACAGGACCAGGGCTTGCCGGAAGAGCATCGCATACATGCTGATCTTATCCGCATAGAAAAAGAGCTGGGCATACCGATGGTGGCCACCAACGACAGCCACTATCTTTGCGAAGATGATGCCCACGCGCAGGATGTGCTGGTGTGCGTACAGACCGGTAAGTCAGTGAATGACACCAACCGGCTTAAGTTCCATGGCAACCAGTTTTTCGTAAAGACCGCGGACGAGATGAGGCAGCTTTTCAACGGCCGTGAGGACGTTTTAAAGCAATCTCTGGCCATTGCCGAGCGTTGCAACTTCAAGCTGAACAAGGTCAAGAACCCGTTTCCTGAATTTACCGTCCCGGAAGGTTTTACGCTGGATAGTTATTTTGACCAGGTGGCACGGCAGGGTTTTGCGCGACGATGGGAAACTCTGGGCACTGCTGAAGCCGCGGGGCGCCTGAAGAAATCACGCGCCGACTATGACCAGCGGCTCACGCAAGAGATTGCCATCATCCAGCAGATGAAATTTTCCGGATACTTCCTGATCGTCTGGGACTTCATCCGTTACGCACGGGAAAATTCAATCCCCGTCGGTCCGGGCCGCGGATCAGCCGCCGGTGCGCTGGTCGCCTATGCCATGGGCATCACGGACATTGATCCACTGCAGCATGAGCTGTTGTTTGAGCGCTTCCTGAACCCTGAGCGCATATCGCTGCCGGATATCGACATTGATTTCTGCATGAACCGCCGCGGCGAAGTCATCAATTACGTCACGCAGAAATACGGCCGGCAGAACGTGGCGCAGATCATCACCTTTGGCACCATGGCGGCCAAGGCAGCCATTAAAGACGTAGGCCGCGCCATGGATATTCCTTATGCTGACGTGGACCGCATCGCCAAAATGATTCCGCCCACGCTGAACATCACCATCAATCAGGCGCTCGACGATTCTCCGCCTCTGCAGGAAGCCTACGACAAAGAGTTGCAGGTGCGTGAGTTGATTGACACCGCGTTGAAGCTGGAAGGTCTGGTGCGCAACTCCGGCGTACATGCAGCAGGCGTGGTGATTTCTCCCATGCCGCTCACCGATCTGGTGCCGCTGCATAAGACCAAGAACGACGAAATTGTGACCGCCTATGACATGAAGGCGATCGAGAAGATGGGCCTGCTCAAGATGGACTTTCTGGGGCTCACCACGCTCACCATTCTTGACGATGCGCTTAAGCTCATCGCGTTGCGAGGCACAGCCATTGACCTGGAGAAGATCCCGCTCGACGATCCCAAGACTTACGAAAGCGTCTTTCACACCGGACTGACCTCCGGCATCTTCCAGTTTGAATCCGGCGGCATGACGGACGTATTGCGGCGCTACAAGCCAAGCTCCATTGATGATCTAACAGCGCTCAACGCGCTCTACCGTCCCGGCCCAATCCAGGGCGGAATGATCGATGACTTTATTGACCGCAAGTGGGGCCGCAAGAAAGTCGAGTACGAACTGCCAGAACTGGAAACAATTCTGAAAGAGACACTTGGTGTCATTGTTTATCAGGAACAGGTTATGCAGATCGCCAACGTCTTGGCCGGCTTCTCGCTAGGCGAAGCAGATTTGCTCCGTAGAGCAATGGGCAAAAAAGACGAAGACATCATGAAAGAGCAACGAGAGCGCTTTGTTCAAGGTGCTATTGCTCGCAAATATCCGCAGAAGAAGATTGAAAAAATATTTGATTTGATGGCAGAGTTCGCCGGTTACGGCTTTAACAAGTCGCACTCCGCAGCGTATGCGCTGCTGGCCTACCAGACGGCGTATCTCAAGACCCATTATCCCGTGGAATTCATGGCGGCCCTGCTGACCTCGCAGATGGGGAACACGGACAACGTGGTCAAGTACATCAAAGAGTGCCGCGAGATAAAAATCAGCGTGGAGCCGCCCAATATCAACGTGAGCGACTCGAACTTTACTCCGCATGAGAGCGCCATCCGCTTTGGACTTGCGGCGGTGAAGAACGTCGGACGCAACGCGATTGAATCGATCACGGCGGCACGCAAAGAGCTTGGCCGGTTCAGTTCAATTTTTGAGTTCTGCGAGAAAGTAGATCTGCGTTTGCTGAACAAGCGCGTGCTGGAGTCCTTGATTAAGGCCGGCGCCATGGATGATTTTGGCTATCGCGCGCAGATCATGGCCGTGCTGGATAAATCCATTGAACGCGCGCAAAAGACCCAGCGTGACGCCGAACTCGGCCAGCACGGACTATTCGGAGTATTTGAAGAAGACCAATCCAACGGTGCAGGGGAAAAGCTCCCCAACGTCCCTGAGTGGGAAGAGCACCAGCGCCTGGCCAGTGAGAAAGAGGTGCTTGGTTTCTTCATCACCGGACATCCACTGGAGAAATACAGTGACAAGCTGGCAAACTTCCCTAAATACAAAACCGTGGAAGCAATCAGCCAGATGACCACCAGTACTGGCCGCGACGAATTCCTAGATACGGCCGGCGTGATCTCGAATGTGCGCGTGCTTAAATCGCGCAAAGGCGATCTCTATGCGCAGGCCGTCATGGAAGATATGACCGGCACCATTGAAGCCGTGGTCTTTCCTGACGCTTATAAGAAACTGCAAACGCTGTTGAAGCAGGAAATTCCCATGCTGGTAAAGGCCAGTATCCGCGTGGAAGAAGGATCAAATCCCAAAATCATTATCAACCAGTTGCAGCCGCTGGAAGAGGCCCAGGTCAGATTGCCGCGCTCTGTCCGCATCCGCGTCCCCCTGGAAACGGTGACCGAGGCAACCGTGGACGCGCTCCACGCCATCTGCCATGAACGCAAAGGCGAAGCCAAAGTGATGTTTGCCGTGGAACGCCCCGGCGACTTCATGGTTGTCCTGGAAGCGGACAGATATAATATCTGTGCAGACCGCAGCTTTATTACACGGGTTGAAGAGTTGTGCGGCCGGGGTGCGGTCCAGGTTATTGACTAGGGGGAGTGCTCGTTGGATCCAGCAGTGAAGGCGCAGCGCCAGTTAGAGGTCATCGAAGGGCAAATTGCCCAGCTTGAAACGCGCGCCAGTGCCGACCATGAAGCGCGCATGCAACTCAAGCACCTGCAGCATCAGATCAATTTTCTGCGCGAGCAAATCCGCCTCCACATCAATGCCTGGCAAAAGACCGAGCTGGCCCGCCACTCCCAACGTCCGTTCACCATGGACTACGTGGAACGGCTTTTCACCGACTGGAGCGAGGTCCACGGCGACCGGAACTATGGCGATGATCCGGCCATTATGTGCGGCATGGCCCGCTATCATGGTGAAAATGTAATGGTCATTGGCCACCAGAAAGGCCGTGACACAAAACAGCGCGTCTATCGCAACTTCGGGCAGGCCAATCCTGAAGGCTATCGCAAGGCATTGCGCTGCATGAAGATGGCGGAAAAATTCAAGCGTCCGATCTTTACCTTCGTAGATACGCCGGGGGCCTATCCCGGACTTGGCGCGGAAGAGCGCGGCCAGGCGGAAGCGATCGCGCGCAACCTGCGCGAGATGGCGCGAATGGAAGTTCCCATCATCACCACCATTACCGGCGAAGGCGGCAGCGGCGGCGCGCTGGCCATTGCAGTTTCAGACCGCGTGTTCATGATGGAGAACTCGGTCTATTCGGTCATTTCACCGGAAGGTTGCGCTTCCATTATGTGGCGCGACGCGGCAAAAAAGGAGATTGCAGCCCAGGCGCTGCGCATTACCGCCCCTGACCTGAAGGAGCTGGCGATCATTGACGAGATCATTCCTGAGCCGGAGGGCGGAGCGCATACCGACCATGACGCCTCCGCGGCCCTGGTGGATGAGGTCCTGTTCAAGCACTTTAACGCGCTGCAGCACCAACCGGTGCAGCAGCTCCTTGACGGCCGTTACAACAAGTTCCGCCACATGGCCCAGTTTTTTACGGAATAACATTTGCCGCCTCCCGGAACGATTGTTGCGCACGCACCCTGCCGGGTTGACCTGGCCGGCGGCACCATGGACCTTTGGCCGCTCTATCTTTTCCATCCTGGGGCTGTCACCGTAAATTTTGCCGTGAACGTGCTCACGCGCTGCCGCGTTACCCGCCTCCCGGAAAAGACCATCCGTCTAAAGTCCATTGACACCAAAGTGGAGGAAGAGTTCGCCGGCCTGGAGCAGTTGTGCTCCAGGCGGACGTTCAAACATCCGCTGGCCGCATACCTGGTGCGTTATTTTGCACCGGAAGGCGGCTTTGAGGTGGAGACAAACTCTGAATCGCCGGCCGGAGCGGGCATTTCCGGTTCTTCCGCGCTCATGATTGCCACGACCGCCGCGCTGGCCCGCTACACCGGCAAAAAGCTGGACCGTGAACAGGTCCGCGTCATCGCCCAGAACGTTGAAGCGCAACTCATCAAGGTCCCCACGGGATGCCAGGACTACTATCCGGCGCTTTATGGCGGCGTGAGCGCAATCCATCTGGACCCGGACGGAATTCACCATGCCGCGGTGCGCGTGGCCCCGGAGGACCTGGACCGGCGCTTTGTGCTGGTCTATACCGGCGCGCCGCGCAAGTCCGGGACCAACAATTGGGAAGTGTTCAAGGCGCACATCAACGGGGACAAAAAAATCTTCCACAACTTTGAGCGGATCGGCGAGATTGCGCGGGCCATGCATCACGCGCTTTCCCTGGCCGACTGGAAGCTGGTGGCCAAATTGATCCGCGAGGAATGGAAGCTGCGCAAAACCAACTCTCCCAGGATCAGCACGCCGACGATTGAAAAGCTGGTGGCCGTGGCCATGCGCCAGGGCGCGCTGGCGGCAAAGGTCTGCGGCGCGGGCGGCGGCGGCTGCGTGGTTTTTCTCACCGAACCGGAAAACCGCGACCATGTTTCCGCGGCCATCCGCAGTTATGGCGGGCAGGTATTGCCGGCACTTGTCGCCCGGGAAGGATTGTCCGTCAGCGGACGTACGCTGGGGGCAGAGTAGCTCCCAGGATCGCCAGGATCGCCGAGATCGCGCGACATCGCCGTAATCGGAAGAACCCGCAGCCGAGGGCGGCGGCGCTCCAGACTGTTTTCCCTGTACATGTGGACCTCCACGGGGTGGAGCAGGACTTCAGGGCCCCCGGCAAGCCCGATTTTGGCTTGCCGGGGCGTAGGCTTGCGGCAAAGCTGCTAAAGAGATCGGCTTCAGCCGCTGAGGTACCGAGTCCAGTTGGAAGCTTGGGTTTGCCGAGCTGTAGGGATATTCTTCCGGAGTCCTGGCCAGAAAGCGCTTTACCGGATTCTGCCAGATGTAATCTTTGAACTTCTGGTATTCGAGCGAGTCTCTGATCCGCCGGTCAAAAAAACTTGGTTGCCATATTTCTTTTTTAACTTTCAGGTTCTTATTGAGCTGGAAAGAGAATCCTCCCTTGATACACTGCATGGCCCTTTCCAGAGTGATTTTGGTTGGAGTAATGATCAGGTGGAGGTGGTCAGGCATGACAACAAACTCATGTAAAAGATACTTTTTCTGTGCTCTGTAATCCATCATGACTTCAATGAAGAGCCGGGCAATCTTCTCCACCTGGAAGAGGCTTTTTCTCTGGAGCACATTGGCGGTGACAAAATAAGTGGATTCAGTTGTTCTTCCTCGATGAGGAATCGTCAAAAGTCACCTCAGCGGCTAAAGCCGAAATTTTAAAGCAGTTTTGCCGCAGGCATAAATGCCTGCTCCACCCCGTGCAACCAGAAATCATCGCTGCGCCTGCTCCTGCCCGTGAAGGGATTGGAAAAGGAGGAAAAGCAGTTAGAAAAATCCAAAGGACCCAAAAATTCCTCGAAGCCAATTAACTCGGCCTACCGGAAACCGCAGGCTTTTCTTATTCTTCAGAATATCAACCTCTCTCAGATTTATGTAGTGTTATCCACAGTCTTCCACTGCTTTCTTGGTTCCTTTGGACAGCCAGGTCTAGTAGACTTTGCGCAATTCTTTCGCAGCCAATCGAATTCTCGGAGTTCGGTTAGCGCTTTAGCTGAAAAAGTGTTGGGGGCATTTAAATGGCCGGACAAGCAAGTCAACCCGCATTCTTTAGAGTCGATCCCCGTCTTGCTGCTTTGCTTGGTGCAAATTATCGA
>DATBCN010000581.1:0-2575 GCA_036270475.1 Candidatus Angelobacter sp.
TTGCCAGCGGCGGCTCCAGCGCACCATGGAGGGCGGAATGGGGTTTTCCGCGCGCCACTTGCCATTGGCGAACTGAAAAAAGTCCGTGCAGGGATCAGCTTTTTGGTCAATGTCCCCCGTTTGAATGCCTTTGGGAGAACCGCCCTGTGCGAAGAGAGAAGCGCAGCTAGCAAGGATGAGTAGAGAGATTTTCAGGAGACGCATTTTCACCTTTTTGGTAACAAGATAATCCTAACGAAGGACACACAGCGCAGGGTGAAACCAAAGTCTGCCAATCGTTAAAAGCCTTACCTGCTTAGACGGACCATCGCCGCTTGCGGTTAACACTAGCGGCGAGTGGTTTGCAAAATATTTCGAACTGCCGGGCGTTACAGGCTGCCAGAGACTTTCTCCAATGAGACTGAACCTCTTTCCGTGCGCAGCCGCAACCGTGTACCGCCCTGGTTCACCACGCCGCGAACATAGCGATCCTGGCCGCCGGCATTCGACGCCATGGGAAAATCAGAGTGGAAGCTGGACCTTCGTCCGCCTTCAAAATTTACATCCAGGCCGGCAGTTGCCGGGACGCGCAACACGATGGAACCTTTTTCATTCTCCAGGGTCACGCTGTCACCCAGCGCTTTGGCTTCGATTTCCGCATCGGCCTTGTAGGATCTGATCTCCAGCGGCCCGTGGATGGAAACGTTGCGCAGCTTCACACTGTCTTTGTAGGTATCAATGCGGATTGCGCCGGTGGTGGAATCAATCGCAATCGGAGACTTATAGCTCTTGATGCGAATGTCGCCCTGAATGGAAGCAACTCTAATATCGGGCTTGTAGCTTTCCAGTTTTACGTTGATCTGGCGGGGAACCCGGATCTCAAGCTCAACCGCCGCGGTATAGTCATGGCCCGGCCAGCAAAACATGCAGTTCGATTCAGGATATTTCACCTCAACCGATACCCGATCACTCTCATTGCGGAAGTTGACTTTAACGTTTTCCATCCACCATTTGCGGTCAGCTTCATTGCCTTCAAAGCGTTTGGTTACGTCAATGGCAATCTGATTGGCGTCTGATCCGGTTACGTGGATCGTTCCTTTGTAGTTGTCAATGTCAAGCGTGCCTCCGGCGCTGATGCTAAAGGTTCGCTGCAAGCGTTCTGACTGGTCACTGCCAGACTGGCTGCGCAGCCTGGGCGCGGCAAGCGCAATGACTGCCACGGCCACAACCAGCCATCCAATAGTGCGTTGATTTTGGGGATTCATAGATCGCCTCCATAAAAATCCGCGGACAGGACTTTTCCTGATCGTCTATACGATGCGACAGGCAGCGTGGTTCCCCATTATTTTGCGGTCCAAATAACCTAAAGATGCCCCTTTTTAGACGACGCAAGGAGGTAAACGTCACCGGCAGGGAAGCCCATCCATGAAGCAGTACAAAAAGCTGCAAGAAAAAAGGACGCCGGGAAAAATCGGCGCCCCTTCTGGATAATTCATATGTCCAAGCTGGCAGCGCGAAAACGTGTTTCGTCACCGCGTCACAAATCTACATTTGCTTCAACAGCGCCAGCCAGCGCTCCCAGCCTTCTGTCCGAGCCTTTTTGTTGGCCACGGCCATATCATGTTTCTTCTGGCTGTCAGGATCGGTGCCGGCAGCCTGGGCCGCTGCATCATTCGCGGGGTCTTCACCGGCACGCATAAAACCGTGGCCCGCGCCCGCATACGTCACCGGATCATATTTCTTGCCGGCGGCCTTCATCGCCGCCTGCGTGTCAGGGATGGTAGCGTCAATGCGGGCGTCTTCTCCGGCATAGAAGCCATAGACGGGAGCGGTGATCGGTTTAACGTCAGTTGGCCCCGGGCCGTAGAAGACAAACGCGGCGCTCAGGTCTTTGCGGTTGGTGGCAAAGCGGAACGACTGCCCGCCGCCCCAGCAGAATCCGCTTACGGCAATCTTGCCGTTGGCTGCAGGAATCTTCTTGGCGTAATCGGCCACGGCGTTCAGGTCAGCCGTAACCTGGTCAGCGTCCAGCTTGGAGACAGCTTCAC
The DNA here is from genome assembly GCA_036270475.1 of Candidatus Angelobacter sp. Classification (GTDB taxonomy): domain Bacteria; phylum Acidobacteriota; class Terriglobia; order Terriglobales; family Acidobacteriaceae; genus Angelobacter. Next base: position 2,028 of record DATBCN010000581.1, read on the forward strand.
GCGCCGCGCCACCCTGGAAAGCATCACTGCGGCCGCCGTTCGGTCCCATGCCGGAAAGCAGGTCCGGAGCAATGGCAATGTATCCGCTGGCTGCAAGCTGGTCGGCCACGGTCTGCACCCAGTCCGTCATGCCAAAAATCTCATGGATCACAATCACGACCGGCGCTTTCTGCTTCGTCTCTGGATAGACGACAAAAGCCTGCACCGTGCGGTTATCGTGCTTGATCTGCACCCATTCGGCGTGGCGGGGTGACTTTTCAAGTTTCTGTTTGGCCCAGTCCTGGGCAAAGCCCGTGGAAAGGCAGAGCAACAACGCAATCGTGATAGCGAAGGTTCGTTTCATGCAGAGAAGTTTACAAGGATGGCGCGATAGGGACAACTTTGAGGGCAGATAAAAACACTGCTGAAAAGTTATCCTTTCACCGCGGCAATCTTTTTTGTTTTGCATTGCAGCAGGCAGGCAACGGCGGTAATGCTGCGCCGCAGGTAATAGCGGAACCCCATCACGATCTGCATCCAATCGAGCGCTGACATAAGCCCCCCGTTTG
>DATBCN010000582.1:0-2630 GCA_036270475.1 Candidatus Angelobacter sp.
GGCGCTACTTCTCCAGGCCAAAGACGCGCGGCATCGCCTATTGCTTGCAGTGACTTGATCTCATCTTCCATGGTCAGCCCATAGCCGGACTTGGCTTCCACCACGCTGGTTCCCTGCTCCAGCATGGCATTGAGCGCCATCAGAACTTTCTTGCTGAGATCGTCTCGAGAAGCCCGGCGCACCGCAGCTACACTCGACCGAATCCCGCCGCCCGCCTCTGCAATCTCTTCATAGCCTGCGCCGGCAATGCGCTTTTCAAAGTCGACCAGCCGAGGCTCGGCAAACACCGGATGCGTATGGCAGTCAATCAAGCCGGGCAGGACCACGCGGGCATGGCAATCCAGTTCCTGCACCTTTTTGCGATTTGCTTTCAGCCAGGGATCGCGCAACACAGCGCCTTGCGGCCCCGCGGCAATAATCTTTCCGCCGGCACAAAGGACCGCCGCATCTTCGATCACGCCAATCTCTTTGAGCGCAGCACCGCGCCGTGCCGCGTTTGCGCCACGCAACGTTAAAAGCTGGCCGACGTTGGCGAGCAGGAGGTAAGGAGTTAGATTCTCTTTGGGCAAGCTAAGATTTTACAACTTTGGCTTCTGAGAGGGTCAGCGCAATCCTTGATGCGCCACAGCGCCCATAAGATCTTCGTGTCCCTTTGTGGCCTTTGTGGTCAAATGGTTCCCTCGCTACGCTCGGGACTACGAAAGAACATCCGCCGGCTGTGCCGCATTCTTTTTCGGCCTGCGGTTTGCCTGCAGAATCTTCTTGCGCAGCCGCAAACTTTTTGGCGTGACTTCCACCAATTCGTCGTCGGCCACAAATTCAATGGCCTGTTCCAGCGTGAGGTTCTTGAACGGTACCAGCCGAATGGCTTCGTCGGCGGTTGACGCGCGCATATTGGTCAGTTTTTTTTCGCGGACGGCGTTCACATCAAGATCCACTTCGCGGGCATTCTCGCCCACGATCATCCCTTCATACAGTTCAACGCCAGCGCCGACAAACAAAACACCGCGTTCCTGAAGGCTCCACAAGGCGTAAGCCGTCGAGGGGCCATTACGGTCGGACACCAGCGCGCCGGTCATGCGATGTGGAATCTCTCCCAGCCACTCCGTGTAGCCGTCAAAAAGTGAATTCAGGATCACCGTGCCGCGCGTATCGGTGAGCATCTCTGAACGCAGGCCGATCATGCCCCGGCTGGGGATGGTAAATTCCAGCCGCACGCGTCCGGAGCCGTGATTGTGCATCTTGAGCATCTGGCCTTTGCGCGCGCCCAGCTTCTCAATTACCACGCCGATGAACGCTTCCGGAATGTCCACCATCAGCTTTTCCTGCGGCTCCATCAGCTTGCCGTCAATGCGCTTAGTTACAATCTCCGGCTTGCCCACGGCCAGCTCATAGCCTTCACGCCGCATGGTCTCAATCAGGATGGAGAGTTGTAATTCGCCGCGGCCCAGCACCTTGAATGAATCGGTTGCGCCATTGTCTTCCACGCGCAAAGAAACATTCGTCAGCAATTCTTTTTGCAGACGGTCACGCAGATTGCGCGACGTAACATAAGTGCCTTCACGCCCGGAAAATGGCGACGTGTTCACGGAAAACTGCATGGCGATGGTCGGCTCGTCAATGACGATGTGCGGCAGCGGCGCGGGATTTTCAACTTCAGTGATCGTCTCGCCAATACCGATCCCCTCGACACCGGCAATGGCGACAATGTCTCCCAGTTCGGTCTGATCTATGTCCACGCGCTTAAGCCCGCTAAAGGAGAACAGCTTGGTGATCTTCCACTTCTGCACCGAGCCATCCAGCTTGGCAATGCCGGCTTCCTGGCCATTGCGCAGCGTCCCGTTAAACACGCGGGCAATCGCCAAGCGGCCAAGATAGTCACTGTAGTCAAGGTTTGCCACCAGAATTTGCAACGCGCTGGCAGGGTCGCCGGCGGGCGGCGGAGTGTTTTTCAGGATCGCGTCAAACAGCGGACGCAAATCTTCACCCGGAACATCCGTACTGGTGGAAGCAGTTCCCGCTTTTGCGTTGGTATAAAGAACGGGAAAATCCAACTGGTCCTCGCGCGCGTCCAGATCGATAAATAAATCGTAAAGCTCGTTCAGCACTTCCTGCGCCCGCGCGTCAGGCCGGTCAATCTTATTGATTACCACCACGGGCGGCAGGCCGGCCTCCAGGGCCTTGCTGAGCACATAGCGCGTCTGCGGCAGAGGACCTTCACTGGCGTCCACCAGAAGCATTACGCCGTCCACCATTTTCAGTGCGCGTTCCACTTCTCCGCCAAAGTCGCTGTGGCCGGGCGTATCAACGATATTAATCTTAACGTCGTGATAAATAATGGCCGTATTCTTGGCCAGGATGGTGATGCCACGCTCGCGCTCCAGATCGTTGGAATCCATCACGCGTTCAACCACATGCTCATTGGCGCGAAACGCGCCGCTCTGGCGCAGCATGGCGTCCACCAGCGTGGTTTTTCCGTGGTCAACGTGCGCGATAATGGCGATGTTGCGAATCCTGGAATTCAAATCGGTCTCTTGGCTCTGCTTTCTAAAGAATGGGTTACTTCCATTCTATCTGGAATTTTGTGTTGATGCGGAGCTTCACGTCGCACTGAGAAAAGAAAAACGGAC
>DATBCN010000583.1:0-4512 GCA_036270475.1 Candidatus Angelobacter sp.
GAGATGATCTATTGGCACGCCGTGGCCCTGGCCAACATGGGCCGCGTGGATGAGAGCCTGCCGCTGTTCAAAAAAGTTTTTGCCATAGACCGCAACTGGGCCGACCTCACGCCCCGGCTTCCCCAGTCAGGCTTGCTGCCAGAGGATAAGCAGTTGATACAGAAGATTGTGGCGCAGGCAAAGTAGTGAGGATCGGGTCATCGGGAAGATCAGGTGATCGGAAGGGCAAGACCTCACCGCCGAGAATGAGATCGCACGTAATCGCCGTAATCGCGTGTAATCGCCCGTGATCAAGCGGCGAAGCCGGCGTACGCGCTGAGCCGCGTGCGTCAGTTGCGGAATAAGGTACAAGGTCAAAGAAAAGGCTTGAGCGGTCGGGAGCGAAGCGACAGAATGAGACGTGTTTACTTATAAAGGCGTTGACCACATTGCGCTGGTTACCAAGAAGCTTGCGGCGATGAAGAGCTTTTATATTGAAAGCCTTGGGCTGACCCTGGAAAGCGAGGGTAAGGCCAAAGCCGGATACAGCGTGGTAACGCTCCGGGCGGGCGAATCACTGATCGATTTGTTTGAGGCCTCGCCCATCAACCCTGCACCGGCAGCCAATCTGAGCGAGGGGCACTTCTGCTTATCTGCCACTGGTTCAAGCATTTACGATGTTATTGCCACGCTTAAACGCAAGGGCCTGGATCCCACGCAGGCTGAGGTAAACAATGGCGCCAGGGGCAAGGGTCTCTCCATCTGGGTGCGTGATCCTGATGGAAACAAAGTGGAAATCAAGGTGGATTGAACCGGCCGTCAATTTGAACCGGCGCCAATTGAACCATCTATGGTGCAGAGTTTTTCATACTCGAAAACAAGGCTTGTTTGGCCGCGATTTCGCTCGGCACGAGCGTGTAGCGCTTAAATCTCCAACGTTCATGCACTCCTCACTTGGTACATGTCCTAATTCCATCTTGCGCTGTACTAGGTAAAAGCTTCTAATCACTTCCAGCCCGAGTAAGTCATCAGGTCAACAAATAATATAAAGAACAGGCTGGCGAACCCTCACTCCCCCGAGTCGCCGATGCTCCAGCTTTCTCCAGGAGATTTTATGCAGATCGGTGTCTATGGTTGCGGATATCTGGGCACGGTGGTGGCAGCGTGTCTTGCCGATTTTGGCGTTCCCGTTACCGCTTATGGCAGTGATTCAGTCAATACCACGTTGCTGGCAAGCGGCATTTTGCCCTTTCACGAGAAGAATTTAAGTGACATTGTGCGCCGCGGCGTCCGCTCCGGTCGGCTCATGTATTCCACCCACCTGCAGTCCATGGTGCAGCGCGCGGAAATCATCTATCTGGCGGAAGACGCCAATCGGGACATGGAAGCCATCTCCATGGAGATTGCCAATTACTGTGACCACGGCCAGATTCTGGTCCTGGTGACCCCTGTACCAGTGGGCACGGCGCATAGGATTGAAGAGCGGTTGAAAGCGTCCGGAAGGAACATCACGGTTGTGTCTCATCCGGTGTTCCTGTCAGAGGGATGCGCAGTGGAAGATTTCAACTGGCCGGACCGGATCGTTCTGGGAACCAATTCCAACGCGGCAGTCACTTCGCTGAAGGCCCTCTATCGTCCGCTGGTGATGCGCGGCGTACCAGTGATCGTAACCAGCCACCAGACGGCTGAGTTGGTCCGCGAAGCCTCCACGGCATTCCTGGCGACCAAAGTTTCTTTCATCAATGAGCTTTCCAGTCTGTGCGAGCGCATCAATGCCGATGCGGTTGATCTGTCACTGGCTCTTGGCCTGGATAAGCGCATCGCGCCCCGGTCACTGCAACCCGGTTCGCTGGGCGGAAGTTTCACGGAATCCGACATGGATTCACTGGCCAATCTGGCGGCGGGGTCTGGCGTGTCACTCAAGATCCTGAGCGCGGCGCGTGAAGTGAATCATGAATTCTGCGCGCGCATCATGAGGAAAATCTCCGGCGCCATGGGCACGGTTGAAGGCAAGCAGGTTGGTCTGCTGGGCCTGGCTTTCAAGCCCAACACAAATTCCGTTGTAAGTTCCGGCTCCATACGCCTGGCGCGCAGCCTGATGGAGAGCGGCGCCCACGTAAAAGCTTACGATCCTATTGCCATGCCGGACGCGCAGCAGGAGCTTACCGGCAACGTCCGTTATTGTGATTCCGCCTATTCCGTCGCAGAAGGCGCGGACGCGCTGGTTCTGGGCACCGGCTGGCCGGAGTTCCGCACGCTGGACTTTGACCGTATCCGCCGGATTATCCGCAACCCAGTTGTTGTGGACACCAAGAACCTGCTCGATGGTCCACGGATGAAGGCCCTGGGCTTTGAATATCTCGGCGTAGGCCGCGCCTAAGCGTTTTACATCAGAATTTGATATGAATCCCCCGTCGCAGGTAACGGGGGATTTTTATAGCACTAAAGTTTGTTTGTACTGAAGGTAACTAAGCCCATTTTTAGATTTATGGCGTCACATGCAGGTTAGAATGTCGCCAGTTTTCCGGGAGAAAGTAATGAAAGCTCAGTATGTGTTGCCAGCGTGCCTGCTGCTGGCGTGCGCCTCATTATCATGGTGCCAATCCGGTGCGGGGACATCTTCAAGCGGTTCCTCCAACAATCATTCTTCCAGTATCCTATCGGGCGGAATCAACCTGCGTTCTATTGCTGGCATTCCATTCTCAGCCGATGTCGTACAGGAATCCACGCAACTCCAGACTGATGGCAGCCGGATAGCAATCGAAACATATGGCAAAATGTTCCGCGATTCCGCAGGACGCACGCGCTCAGAAACCGAGATTGCTGGCGCCGCCACTGGCGCAGACATGCGGCACTACGTAACGATTTTTGATCCGGTTGAGCAACTGAATATTCGTCTTGATGCCCAGACAAAAACAGCCACGCTATTTCCTTTCCCCACTGCCGCGGCGCAACTGCCGCCTGACGTTGAACTAAAACTGGCTAAAGCACTTGCCCGAAATGCCCAGGCAACGCGCCAGCAGGATTTAGTCGCAGCACAAGATCTCGGCCCCGCAACGATGCAGGGATTTGCCGTTACCGGCGTTCGGCGGGCGCTGCCTGCTGAAGCGAAAGCAGCGGGGAGCGAGAAGGCCCGCAACGTTGCAGTAGAAACCTGGTTTTCTCCGGAATTGAAAATCGAGCTGCAGTCCAGGACTGATGATCCCCCATTGGGTGTGCGCACCACGAAATTGGTCAACATCATCAACGCTGAGCCTGATCCGGCGCTGTTCCGCATTCCAGCGGATTACGCCATCGCCGACTACAGAAGCGCCGACTACACCACCAAAAACAACTCTTTGCGGAAGTAAGTGAGAAAAACAATGATGTCTGCCACTCATACAAGTCATTCTTTCAGCCGGCGGTCCCTGGCGATACTGGTTTTCTCATTGATGGTTGCAGCGGCTGGCGCGGCGCAGTCGCCGCCGACCATTGTTAAATCATTCAGCAGCGCGAATGTCGGGTTGAATCTGAGCACCACGCTCACCTTCACCATCACCAATCCGAATCCGGCAACGGACCTGACCGGCGTGGGCTTTAATGACAATATGCCCGCCGGCTTGATTATCGCGAACCCAGACAGCCTTACCGGCACTTGCGATCCCGGCGTGATTACCACCGCGCCGAACAATATCAATCTGGTGGGGGCAACGGTGCTGGCAAACAGCAGTTGCACATTCTCCATCGATGTCCTGGCCGTGGCCACGGGCACCCAGGTGAATACCACTGATCCTGTGACTTCCATTGAAGGCGGGACCGGCGGAACGGCCACGGCAAGCGTCGTGGTGGTCACGCCTGATCTCACCATCACCAGTACGCACACCGGAAACTTTACTCGTCCGCAGACGGGAGCAACTTATACGCTCACCGTCACCAACTCAGGCCCGGTAGATACAACAGCACTGATTACTGTCCGCGACACTCTGCCTGCCGGACTCACCGCCACGGCCATTGACGGACTCAACTGGATCTGCACTCTTTCTCCGCTGGGCTGCACGCGCGGCGATACGCTACTGGCAGGAACCAGCTTTGAGCCCATCACGGTCACGGTGAACGTGAGTAATAGCGCCGCATCATCGGTCACCAACACGGCCACGGTTTCCGGCGGAGGCGAAACCAACACCGCGAACGACACCGCGACTGATCCCACACAGATTGACGCCGTGCTGCAGATGGCCGCGCAAACAGCCAATCTTACCGTTGCCGCGGGAAGCACGGCCTCCAGCGTTCTCAACGTGACTTACAACGGCGGTCTGGGAGCAATTACATTTGCCTGCAGCGGCCTGCCTGCCGCGACAACCTGCGGATTCAATCCGCCGTCAGTAAGCGCAACGGGCGCAACCCCAGTTACGTTGACTATTACCACCACGGCGCGATCGACGGCAGTTCCGGTTCCGCCGTCAGGAATCCCGCCACAATTTACGCTGCTGCTGTTGATGGGCCTGGCGGGAGTGTTATTTGCAACTCGCATCAAAAATCCAAGAATGCGGCTGG
>DATBCN010000584.1:0-3786 GCA_036270475.1 Candidatus Angelobacter sp.
ATGTAAGCCAATCCAAGAAGACCTTGCCCCGCACCAGGGCTATGAATTTCCAGTAGCACTGTAAAAACGGGAATTTACAACATGGGCCGATACTGACACGCATTAGAATCAATGCGGTTTACGCCGCAATGATCTGCTCTAAAATGGGGACGGCCGACCTGGCTGTAAGGAGCACATTTGGTGTCACGATCCGAATCCGCTGTCCCTGGGGCAGCATGAGTAACTCAGAATAACCTCGGTCGGATGTAAGAAAGCACAGCCCCTCCGCGAACAGGTAAAGGAGTTGTTCGGCATCGAAGAGATCATTCTGGCGCTTCTTGCTCAACAAGTTGAGATTAGGATTCTCAATCGCCCGCTGAAGACGGATTGTTTCGTAGTGATAATAGGCTTCTACTTTCTCAGTAAAGGCCGGCACTGACGGATGTGCTGGATCAATTCTAGCCCTTATGGCAATCGAAGCCCTAAAACCATCCCGCAATTCCTCGTCAGTTAATTTACGTCTCTTCAGTCGTCTCAGATCGTCTCTCATAATGGCGACGGAAGCTGCTCGACTCTGAGCATCCGACAGTTTTGCCTTCTGAAGAAAACTCCTCAATTCCTTGCTTGCCTCTCTAAGTTCTCCTGCTGATCTAGCACGTAAGCACAAGTCCAGCGCCCGTGAAATTCTCTCAAAGGTGGCATTGCCCCTTTCGTCATTTCCAATTGTATTTACACGAATGAAGATTGGTGGGATGTCGAGTAAGGGCACTCTGTCGGGCAGCCAATTTTTCAACGCTTGAATGGCGGCAAAAGCTTGGCTTGCCGAGGAATCGCAAAGCTGACTGAGAAGTTCGACAACACTGATTGAGGAAACGATGATATTTTCGCGAATCTCTTGGGGAAGTTCGTCGTTGGTGAATGCGAGAGAGAAATAGCGCAAAACATTCGTGTCACAATAGATTCGCAAGTGCCACCTAAAGTTAGTGCAGATTTCACATCTTTGTCTTTTCAGTCGGCAAAAACAAGTTATTTGCTCGAAACACTATGAATCGCGTAGGACCAATCCGGCTCACAACCAGTTTACCGGGTGACGGAACGCGCCCGAGGAACGCCGTCCTGTGATCCTCATCACAGTCTGGGCAGCCCCTTCCGTTTAAAGTCATGCTTTTGTAAATATGCGCCTTCAGGAATAATGTTTTCTCCTGGATATTTTGGGGTGTTACCATACCGAGTTTTGTATTGAGAGAGGAAATCGAACTATGAGAATTGCGGTCCCACGGGAGAAGCAGGCAGGGGAGGCCCGGGTGGCGTTGGTGCCAGAGTCAGTGAAGAAGCTGGTGGCTGCCGGTGCGGAAGTTGGGATTGAGACTGGCGCGGGCGTCCACGCTGGTTTTACTGATGCGGACTACCAGACCGCCGGCGCCAGCGTGATGGGCCGTGCCGATCTGCTGCCGGAAGCCGACATATTGGCCTGCGTGAACCGTCCTGAGCCGGATGACTTTGCCAGGCTCAAGGCGAACGCTGTCGTTATTGGCTTTCTCAAGCCGCTTGACGAGCCTGCCGCGCTGGAGCCAATCATCTCCCGCAAGCTCACGGCATTTGCCGTTGAACTGGTGCCGCGAACCACGCGGGCGCAATCCATGGACGCGCTTTCCTCCATGGCCACCGTCGCGGGATACAAGGCCGTTTTGCTTGCCGCTGCGCGGCTGCCGCGAATGTTTCCCATGCTTATGACGGCCGCAGGCACCGTTCCGCCGGCAAAAGTGCTGGTGCTAGGCGCGGGTGTTGCCGGATTGCAGGCTATTGCCACCGCCCGCCGCCTGGGCGCCGTGGTGGAAGCCTATGACGTGCGCGCCGCCGCCGGACAGGATGTGAAATCACTCGGCGCAAAGTTTCTGGAAGTGGACCTTGGCGGCATCGAAACACAGGATGCCGGCGGTTACGCAAAAGAACTTTCTCCGGAGGCCCTACAGCGCGGCCGCGACATGGTGGCCAAACGCGCCGCCGTTTCTGATGTTGTGATTACCACCGCGCAGGTTCCGGGACGCAAAGCGCCTCTCATGCTGACGGAAGAAGCCGTCAACAGCATGCATCCGGGTTCTGTGATCGTGGACCTTGCGGCCTCCACCGGCGGCAATGTCGCTTTCACCAAGGCCGGTGAAGACGTAGACCACAACGGTGTTACGATTCTCGGTCCGTTGAATCTGCCGGCAACCGTCCCTGGCCACGCCAGCCAGCTTTACTCCCGCAACCTCACCAGCTTTATGGCGCTGATCAATGACAAGGGCGCTTTGAAAATCGATATGAATGACGACATCTTGAAAGGCGCTTGCGTGGCCTACCAGGGTGGAAGCGTTCATCCCAAGGTGGCAGCCGCGCTGGGTCTTCCCGTGGCGTAGCGCAAATCGCAGCGGCGCAGCGTATGCAATATTAAGTCGTCAATCCAAGGAGAGTTGAATGGAGCACTTACTGTTTCATCCCGTCGGATTCATCACGGCATTTTTTTTAATGGAAGGCGCGCCGGAGCAAAAGCTGAGTCCGGCCGTCCTCATCGCTTCACTCTATGTGTTCGCTCTGGCGGCGTTTCTGGGCTACCAGGTGATTTCGCGCGTGCCGCCGCTGTTGCACACGCCGCTCATGTCGGCCACCAATGCCATCTCCGGCATCTCGCTGATTGGCTCCATTGTGATTGCCGGCTCGCACTATGAGCAGCACCAAATGCTGGCTTCCATCCTGGGCTGCGCGGCCGTGACCTCCGCCATGATCAACGTGACCGGCGGCTTTCTTATTACTGATCGCATGCTCAAGATGTTCCACAAAAAGGAAGCGCCCAAAGCCGCCAAGCCGGAGGAGAAAAAGTGAGCTACGCGCAATATTTTCTTGAAGCCACATATCTGGTCGCCTCCTGCCTCTTTGTGCTGGGCTTAAAAGGGCTGAGCCATCCGGACACGGCGCGCCGCGGCATGATTATGGCTGCGGCCGGCATGTCCGCCGCCGTGGTTGGTACGCTGTTCCATCCCGATATTCACAACTACATCTATATCGCCATCGGCCTGATTCTTGGCTCGTGCATTGGCATTCCCATGGCCATGGTGCCAATGACCGCCATGCCCCAGCGGACGGCCCTCTCGCACGCCTTCGGCGCGCTGGCTGCTTCCATGGTTGGAATTGCCGAATATGTGATTCACGGCCCTACTCTAGGCGGCGTAAAGATGGGCGCACTTGGGCTTGAGGTGATGCTTGGCTCGCTCACCGTGACCGGCTCACTGATTGCTGCCGCCAAGCTGCAGGAATTAATGCGCGGAACACCCATTATGTTTAAAGGCCAGCAGATTGTGAATCTGGGACTGTTTATTTTGATGATTGGCTCATTCATCACCTGGCTCATCAATCCTGCCGTTCCAATTTATTTCTACACGATGGTGGGCTGCGCGTTTGTTTTTGGCGTGATGCTGGTGATCCCCATTGGCGCTGCTGACATGCCCGTGGTGATGTCACTGTTGAATTCTTATGCCGGACTTTCTTCCGCCGCCACCGGCTTTGTGCTGGGCAATAACGTGCTGATCATCGCCGGAACCCTGGACGGCTTTTCCGGCTTTATTCTTTCCATCCTGATGTGCCGCGCCATGAATCGCTCCATCACCAATGTGCTCTTTGGCGGATTTGGGTCCACGGTGGCAGTGGAAAACGCGGTCAGCGGCACCATGCGCGAAGTGAGTGTAGACGATGTTGCCGTACAACTCGCCTATGCCAGCCAGGTGGTCTTTGTTCCCGGATACGGCATGGCCACGGCGCAAGCGCAGCATG
>DATBCN010000585.1:0-7805 GCA_036270475.1 Candidatus Angelobacter sp.
CCCGTGTCGAGGCTCTGCTTCGACGTTCCCCGGGACGCGCAACTCATACCGTTCTGCAGCTGGGGCCCTTGCGGATGGATGTTCGAGCTACGGAGGTGACTCGGGACGGCAAGGAGGTTCCGCTTTCGGCACGAGAGTTCCAGTTATTACGACATTTCATGGAACATCCGGGCGCAACACTTTCGAGAAGTGAGCTGCTGCAGGAAGTCTGGGGCTATGAAGACGGTACCTTCACGCGCACGGTGGACGTGCACATTGCCAGTCTGCGCCAGAAACTGGAGAAAGATCCCAAGCAGCCGGCCATGATTATTACCGTGCCTGGCCTGGGGTATAAATTTGTGGCTTGACCGCCAACGCACCCGGACAAAGGCACCGTTAATTCTTGTTTTGCTGATGTAAAAAGGCTGTAAAGCCTATGGACTTGGACAGTGCTCCGGGGTAAAAATCTCTGGCATGCCGCACGAACTATGTCCGCGAGGGAACGAACTCTTCTCCAAAGCAACGCAGGCGGATGATGTTTTTAAAGCAAACCTGCTCAAGTTTTTTGCCGCCGCGAAAAAAGACGACCAGGAAATGAAGCAGATTGAGGTCCTGGGCGAGCAACACCGGGAAGCCGACGAAGCCTTTCATCGCCACAAGAGGTTTTGCGCTGTCTGTGTTGAACTGCGTGTTGTGTCGCGCTATGTGGCGGCGGACTAAAGCCCGTCTCAGCGAATCCACTCACGCGACGGCCTTAATCAGGCCAAAATCAATTTTCATCCTCTCTTAACCTTTCAGAAACAGAACAGTCACACTTCCCTCCTAAGATTCACGGTTCACTTCTTTATCTTCATCTTCTTCCGGAGGTTTTCCGTGCGCAGACGTGCGAGCCTGTTGTGTTTAGCGACATTTGTTTTTGGTGTAATTTGCATGGGCAAGGCCGAGGGGCAGGAACGTAAGGGTGCTGTTGCCGGTCACGTAACAGACGCGAACCACGCAGTCCTGCAGGGTGCGCGGATCAATTTGCAGCCCAGCGGGTCCATTGCGGTTTCTGACGGCCAGGGACAGTTTTCAATTTACGGTTTAACCCCCGGGCACTATACCGTAACCGTCTCAGCATTGGGATTTGCTCCGTTTTCCCAGGAAGTCGATGTTGCCGCAGGCAGCGTTGCGAACTTGAACGCGGTGCTCGAAGTGGGCAAACGGACTGAGGTGGTGGAGGTCCGCGGCGAACGGCAGCGAGGCGAAGTGGAGGCGCTGAACCGTGAACGCACCGCCGACAACATTGTCCAGGTATTGCCCAGCGAAGTAATCACGAGCCTGCCGAATACGAACATAGCGGACGCCGTGGGCCGGCTGCCCAGCGTATCTCTGGAACGCGATGAGGGCGAGGGCAAATACGTGCAGATTCGCGGCACCGAACCGCGGCTCAGCAACGTGACCATTGATGGCGTCCACCTGCCCTCACCTGAGCATGTGCGCAACGTGAAACTGGACGCGATCCCAGCCGACCTGGTCGACTCGGTCGAGCTCAACAAAACGCTCTCCGCAAATCAGGAGGGAGACGCCATCGGCGGATCAGTGAACCTGGTCACCAAAAGCGCGACGAACCAGCCGTTTTTCACCGTGCTGGGCATGGGCGGTTACACACCGATCGCCGGTGGGCGGTCACTGCGCCAGTTCAGTACAACCTACGGAGAAAGAATCGGGCCGGACAAGCGGTTTGGCTTCATCTTTACCGGCAGCTATGACTGGAATGGACGCGGCATTGACGATGTGGAGCCGGGAGTCGGGGTAAATCCGCTTTTTCCCAACGGCCCGGGAAATCCGCAGGCAGGACAATTTTCCGGCTTTAACACATATGACCAGCGCGAATACTGGTATGACCGCGGACGCTTCGGCTTTGGTGGAACGGTGGATTACCGGCTAAGCTCCGGCTCCAGCGTCTACATGCGCGGGTTGTTCTCTCAATTCAAGGATGACGGCCAGGACTGGATTTATTCGCCCGCAGTGGGAACATTCCAGACCCCTACGCTGACCAACCCGGACGGAAGTTCCGCGTTCGCGCATGTTACGCGCAAGCCATCGCAGCGCATCTTCAGCGTGACCACGGGCGCGCGGCATGAGATAGGCACCACGCTGGTCAACTATGAAGTCTCTCTGGGACAGGCGCGATTTACAGGGTTCTTTCCTTCGGCCAGCTTTGATGTTGTACCGGGAGGTGCGTTGGACGGCGGCGTGCAGTTTGCCGTGGACAACAGCAATCCATTTACGCCCAGGCTCAAGGCGCTGAACGCAAATATTTTTGATCCCACGCAATATGTCCTTTCGCGCATCACCAGCGGAGACGATCATACGTTTGAGCGCGACATCACGGGGGCCATCGCGGTGACGCGGCCTTATTCGCTAGGATCGCACTACAGCACGTTTGACATCGGCTTCAAGGTGCGCGACGGGCACAAATCAGAGCTCGACAATCAGCAGACATTCAATGCCATCAACAAAGATCCCACCGCTGGACCGGTGGGGTTGATGAGTTCTTTTCTGGGCACTTTTACCAATCCGGATTACTACTTTGGCGTGTATGGGCCGTACGGCCCCACGACCGACTACAAGAAGATCCTGGCGTTCTTTAATGCTAATCCAGGATTGTTCAAGGTTGCCACCAATTCAGATCTGGGCAGGGTGCTGGCCGCTGATTTCACCGCCGATGAACGCGTCACGGCTGGCTACTTGATGAATACGATCAACTTCGGCAAACTCCGGCTGCAGGCGGGTGTGCGCTTTGAAGGAACACAGGCATCGTTCGTGGGCAACCGGCTGTCAGTCGCGGGGCGGAATTTTGTTCCAGGAACGCTGGTGGCTGTTCCGGGCGAGCAAAGCTACCTGGATGTGCTTCCGAGCGTCCAGGCGCAGTATCGATTTGGACAGGACACTTTGCTGCGAGCGGCGTATGGTGTGGGAATCGCACGGCCCAACTTTGCCGATCTGCCTCCGTTTTTCAAGGTCAATCCTGACCCAACCAGTCCGGCACCGCAGGTGAATCTGGGAAACCCCAACCTCAAGGAGACGCACGCGCAGAACTTTGACCTGCTGCTGGAACATTATATGAAGTCCGTGGGAATCATTCAGGGCGGTGTATTTTACAAATACCTGACTGACCCGATCTATCCCAGCGTGTTGAGCGCAATTACGTCAGGGCCATTTGCCGGGCTGGTGCAAAGTACGCCGTTCAACGGTCCTCGGGCGCATCTGGTGGGCGTGGAGATGACATGGCAGCAGCGGCTCACGTTTCTGCCGGGTTTGCTGAACGGCTCCGGCGTGCGAGCGAATTACAGCTATACCAGTTCGCAGGCCAGCTTTCCGGTTGGATTCGGACGCACAGACCATGCGCCCTTGCTGCGCCAGGCGCCCAACAACTGGAACTTCGATTACACCTATGACAAGAAGGGGATATCGGCGCGCATCGGCTTGACGCATAATGACGCCAACATTTTTGCCTATCAGTTCCAGGACGGAGCAGTCGGCGGAAAAAAAGGCCCCGGCGGAGACCAGTATCTCTACCCGCATACGCAAGTGGATGCCCAGGTGAGCTACTGGATTCCGAGAGGACGCGGGCTGCAGGCGATTGTGTCTTTGCTGAATCTGAATAATGAAGTGTTTGGCTTCTATAACGGCAGCGAGCAGTTCCCAGTACAGCGGGAATACTACAACCGAACAATCTCCGCCGGCTTGCGCTGGACCATGGGAAGAGAGCATTCAACCAAGTAGACGCAGCGAAGCGGTTGACGGTGGTTGCATGAAACGCGCTTTATCGCCGCTTTCGCGGAGGCGGAGGTTTTGCATTCACCTCTTCCTCCGCGAGCTGTTTGATTCCGAGTAACTGGCTGGCCCATCGCTCCTGAAAGGGGCTGACCCAGCGCTCATAAATCTGGCGAATGGGGAACACGTTCAGGGAGTTCACCCGTTGCCGCCCATCTTCGCGCGTGTTTACCAGCCCTGCTTCACGCAGCACGTCAAGATGTTTCATCACCCCAAAGCGCGTCAGGTAAGGAAATGCGCCAACAATCTCCGTCGTCATGCGCGGCCCATCCCTGAGCAAGTCGAGGATGGCGCGCCGCGTGGGATCGGAAAGCGCCTTCCACACCGGATCGAGCACGTCCACGCTTTCTTTTCTGGGCGAATTCGCGCGCAAATTCGCAGCCGAATTCCGCGGATTGCTTTCTTCGTCCGGCCCATGGGGCGTTTTGGCCACGTTACTCAGCGTCCTTTTTCATACCGTTCAGCATGTGCCGCCATCCCTCGCTCACGCCTTTGCGGTGCTCTGGAGTAATCATGCCAAGGGCGCGATGCCGCAGAGTAATGCGGCTGCCAGCAGCGGTTTTTTCCACCTTGACCTCCACATGGTTCTGCGCCGGGTATGACATGAACAATGGTCCGCTCAACTCAAGCAAGCTCGGCGGCTTGATCACCTGCACAAATCCCCAGAGGTGCCCAATACCATTGCCCCGGTCGCGATACCAGCGTCCGCCTGGCTTTGGTTCCAGGTCCAACTGCATTGATTCACCCGTTGGGGTTGTGTTGCCTTTGCCCAGGCGTTGCAGCATGGCCGCGAAAGCCTTTTCCGGGGTTGCTTGGATGTCGATGTGCTGTTCCACGTCAAGTGTCATATCTTCGATCTTCAGTTCTGCGGTTTGCATGTGTTTAATGCTCCTTTTGATTACGTGAGTAAATAGTAACGTAACTTAAAACTCACGTCAAGAGGTAAAAATAGATTTTTTATGAAAGCCATGTAGTCGGATTTTGGTTCCGGGGGCCTGCAGACTTAAGACAAACTGCCCGCTCAGCCCAGCGGAGATGGCGGGGCTTTATTTTTCCGATAAGGCTTTTTATTTCTATCAATTGAGTATTACATTCGTCACATTGCAGGCGTTGGTTTTGTTAGCATATGCTTGGCATTGCAGGTCAGTGGAACTTATACTCAATCTCGTTTGGGCTGGAATTGCGGCCACGCTGCTGGTGCTGTGGACCGCGCCCAAGCTGGCACACATGAACGCCCGGCGCTCCGCAGTTGCCCTGCTGGCATTGCTATGCGTTATCTGCATACTGTTTCCAATCGTCTCCATGACGGACGATTTGAATGCCAGCCCGGCGGAGCCGGAGACGGCAAAGCTGGCCGTGCTGCCGAATATTCTGGCGGCAAATGGACCGTGGCTGCTGGTTTATGACGTGCATCAGTTCGCCGTCCGTGATGTGCTGGACGCGCAGCCGGTGTATGGGCCGCCGTTCCACTCTTTTCTTTCTTTCCTCCTTACGCGGCGGCCTCCGCCGCAGCGGTTTGCCTAGCTTCCAAGCCTAAAGTCTTCTGTTTTGATTTTGCATTTTTGCCGCGCGACTTGATGTAAGACGCCTGCCCGCCGCACGGAAGACTTAATCTACATGCCACGATTACGCACAAGCCAGAATGTCTCTGGCCGGAGGATTTATGTTTGAAGGAATCATGCAACCGATGCACCTGCTGGTGATCTTGTTCATCGCACTTTTATTTTTTGGCCCGTCGAAATTGGGAGAGTTGGGCAAGGGGCTGGGAGACGGCATCCGCCATTTCAAGAGCGCGATGAAAGAGGGAGCCGAAGCCAAGCCATCCGACAGCACCACCCCGGAGCAGAAATAGCGCAAAAATGGGCCAGCAGCATTGCGCTGCCGGCCCGGTTCGCTTTGAGTCCTTAGAGCCAGGGCCGAATTACTTCAAAACGTTCCGTCAAAAGCTGCGAATAATCCTTTCCCCGTGGACTGGCGGGCGATGGCGCCAAGCGCGGTGAAAGAGTTGGGCGCGGCGTTGACGCACGGGCCGATGCAGCCATCGGCATAGCCCACCAGGACGCGGCCCTGCTTATCGACAGTTACGTCAATGAAGTCCAGCAGGTTACGGTCATTGCCGCAGGCGGTCCCGCCCAGGCAGATTGAACCACGCTGCACCGGATCATTGGGCGTTGCGTCGGCCAATGTCCAGGTAGCGCCGCCATCATAAGTGTGCGCGATATACAGATGCCAGACGCCGGTAAAGCCCGCGGTATCCTGCGCGTTGCCGCCGGTTGGCGTGCCCAGGAAAGCCAGCGCCGCGCGATTGCCATCACCTGCGACCATGGCCGGGAAGGCAACATTCTGTATGCCGAGTGATGCTCCCACGTCACTCATGTTGGCCCAGGTAGCGCCGTGATCGTGCGAGACGGCAGCCATGGGATGTCCGTTGGCGCCATGCCAGCCAAAATAGACGGTATTGTCCGAGGCAATGGCCACGGATGGATCACTATCACCGGAGGAACTGCCGGGAATGACATGGACAGTCCAAGTAAGTCCGTTGTCACCGGAAGAGACGACGGCAGCGATTCCATTTCCGCCTCCGCAGTTCTTGTTAGGTACGTAGGCTGTGCCATCGGGACCAACCTTGATGTGGCCATGCAGGCCGCCGCAATCCAGCAGGCTGTAGATGGGTACGGCAACACCAAAACTTAGACCACCGTTCAAGCTGACGGCGCAGGACGCATCCACGATATCCTGCGAGCAGTAATAGATAGCATGCTGATAGCCGACTGGCGGCGGCAGCCGCGGAACCACGCTAGGCGCAAAAGGTCCACCGCCGATGGTCTGGTGGTCAATTCCAGCGGGCACACCGCAGCCCGCAATGGGCGTGTAACTTGTCCCGTCATTGTCACTGAATGACGAAAGACTGCAAGCGCCGGCCAACTGGGAGACAAAGATGCGGCCCGTGGTAGAGTCAGTGAACATGATGGGATCAAGCGACGCCGCTGAAGTTGTGGGGCTGGCTTTTTCCCAGGTTGCAGCGGCTGGACTGCCGCTGATGGTGACGCGATCGGTTTCCAGGCCAGCCTGGAAGATGACCTTGCCGGAATTCCAGTCGGCTCCAATGGAGGGTTCACCCGCGTCCACGGCAAAGCCCGCGGGCGGAACGAAGTTCTGGTAAGTTGGCGTGACGGTTTGCGCATGGCCTGTTGCTACCCAGGGACACAGTGCAGCAAGCAATAGCAGATACTTTGCAAAATGATTTTTTGACACGGACGTTCTCCTTGCGAGAGGCTTGGAACCAGAAGACAGCAGCGATAGAGCAGTTATTACCCAGCCTGGTAATAAATAGATGCGGGTACATAGGATAGAGATGGCGGCGCTCAAGTGAACTGGAGGCGGTGCCTGTTCCTGTTTGCGGGACTACGCTTATGGCGCCCCGACGACGCGTATGTCCTTTTCGCTTGACTGCGTCATAGACAATTCTAGTTTAAGTCTTTTATTGCAATGGTTTATATGTTCCATGCAAAAGCAGGAAGATTTCACCAAACGAGGTGGTTTTGGCCTAGCAGCTTCCAGGATCGGGTGAATAGCCGAAGATTTCTGATCACAGCGACACGCAGGCCAGGGCGCCTGCGCCGCTTCACAGTTTCCTGCCAACAAACTATTCCAGTCTATTTCCCGCCCCAAAGCGCCTTATTCTCCGCTACTGCGGCGTAGACGATCTGCTCCATTTCTCCTATCGTCTTGGCGTTCCTGATGCGGGCGGTCAACTCCTGGCGTTCCGGGCTTCCACGTTTTCCTCCTACGATCTTGTAGGCCCAGAAGCCGGCCATGGATAGCTCCAGGCCGCTCAGCGGCCGCTGTTTGTCACTGGGTTTGACCGGTTGCGCTTCGGGCATGGTCCCCGCCTGACTTTGCGCCTCGGCGTCTGCGACCTTGGTTGGTGAGACGACACCGGAAAAGTCCGGCGCTACGGCGGCCCTAGCTCCGGCCACTTCAGCGGTGATGAATTTCCTTGA
>DATBCN010000586.1:0-7387 GCA_036270475.1 Candidatus Angelobacter sp.
TTTGGCCATTTCCCGCACCGCCACGCAGTCCTGAAACTCCGCCTGCCACCGCTTCACCACGAACCCCAGCCGCCGCGCCAGCACGCCAAACGCAAACAGCACGCCGGCTTCGTTGATCGGCTCATGCGCCATCTCCGGCATCAGCAGCGGCGCGCCGTACACCGGACGGTCCATCAGCAGCGGACACTTCCTTCTCCCTCTGCCCTTCCCAATGATCGTCAGCCGCTCCTCCCGCGTTGCGATCATCTTCAACACATCTTCCCACTGCCGCTCGATCTTCTCCGCTACGGCAAATTTGCGGAACGCCTGTCCAACCTTCTTCCAGCTCTCAAAGCGATCGAAGAATGGCTGCGCGCTGAAGTGGCCTTCCCGGTCATACGTCTCCACCGTGGGAATCTTGCCCAGCTTGCGCACCGCCGCCGCCCAATCCAGCAACAACTCTGACGTGCTCGCGTAAAACCCTGATCCGCCCGCCTTGAGCCCCGCCGCCGTCAGCGCTTTCTTCAGGTTGCCCACCTTGCGGTAAAGGTCGGTCTCGTTCACGCCTCCCAGCCGCCGCAGCTCGCGCAGGTTCGGATTGCGTCCCAGCTTCTTTGCGCACACACGTACAGCCTGCAGAATTTCTTCTTTGGTCATGGAAATTTTCCTCGCTCTTGTATTTTGGGATTTCTGCTGCTCTCTGGATTGTTTTTTTTGAAGTGTGGACCGCAGGCACCCTCGCCTGCGAACTGTTTATGGCGCCAAAAACAAAAGCCACCCACGGTTTGTGGATGGCTCCGATTACCGAATTTCCTTAGAAGTGGATGGACGCTGGCGCGCTCGGCAGCGTCTTTTCCCTCCATTGCGTCTTTAATCTGGGGTTGCTTTTTCTGACTAATTGCTAAAGGCTAAGTGCTAAGTGCTAACTGCTGGCAGCCGAAGACCGCCGTCCAGACACACTTTTGGCCCCAAGCTGAGTTTGCTAAAAGTGCATCTTGGGAAGATGCGCTCCAGACCATCAGGGCCATGGCACTGGGAACGATACGAGGGCCCCCAGTCCATAGGGTTGCAGGCCTTTTTGGGTTTCCCCGCTTCGCCACAGGCTCATAGGCTGCTGTTGGCGACTTTGGCCGGCGCCGCTCCCGGCTGTAATACAGAGGCAATATAGCAAATATAGAACGAATAAGTCAATTAAAAAACACACCTGTTCGATACTTTTTTGAAACATGCCATACTTCAGCAAGCATGGGTTCAGCCCAGGTTGATTAGACTACTGCGGTTCCAGAGTTGCTGTATCCTTCTCGGGGTGGAGCAGACATTTATGTCTGCGGTAACCTGGCATCCATTGTCGGCTTTAGCCGCCGAGGTAAGCCTGTCTGGGTACATTAACTTGGGAAGCGCCTTAGATTCGCCGCTGAGAGCGTTATCCGGGAGCAGGCATCTATGCCTGGCTGCTGCCGCAAAGCGCCTAGAAAGTAAACGCCAACCCACCACGCAACGAGCGCGCGGACTGGACCATGTAAACGGTGCGGCCGTCCTGGCCCATTACGGGGACGTAGCCCTGGGCGAGCAGGTTGCGCAGGTCAAGCAGCGCGTCCATTCTGCCGGGGATGAAGGAAGTGCCGGGAAGCGGCTGGCGGATGAAGAGGCTGAGATAAGGATCGGCCTGGCCGGGGGATGCGTTGAAAGCGTCAACGGATGAGAGCGTGTTGCCGCTGGTCCATTTATAAGAAGCGATCCAGCGCGTGCCGGTGGCGGGGATGTGCCCATAGAGCTTTGTGCCCACGGAGTGCTGGCGGCTGGTGGAGAGCGTCTGCGCCAGCGCCTGCCAGTCGATGGAGGATTCGGCGGCGATTGCCTGGCCGGTGGAGTAATCCACGGTGGCGGTAAGATCGTCAGAGATTTTGCGCTGCACCACCACGCGCGCGCCGGTGCTGCTTACGCCAGGGCCATAGCCATAAGAAAACGTGCCGGAGTAAACATCCGGCAGCACATCATCAGAGTAACTGGAAGGGTCGCCCGCGCCGGTAAGCACCGCGTTGTGTACGTGATCAAAAAACGCGGCAAGCTGGACGCTGGTGTTGCCCATGCGCCGGGAAACGGAAAGCTCATGGTGAGCGGCCTTCTCTATTTCAGGCTGTCCCTTGAGCAGCGCCATTCTGGGGCCGGACTCGCTGAGATCGGCGGGAGCGGTATCAAAGCCCTTGGCGGTGCGCGTGTCTGGTTCAGAGGTGGCGTAGCGATACTCGACCACGAAATTGGGCGAGAGATGCACGTCAACGGAGCCATGGGGCCGTAGCGCGGTCACGCGATTGGCAAACTCCATGGACTGGAGATCGGCGCCGTAACTGAGATCAATAAATCCGCCAACGGTCAGGCTGTCAGAGCTGCTCATCTGCACGGCGGCATAGGGGGAATTCAGGACGGCGACGCCGGGAGCGGCAAAATGCCTATAGGTGACGGTAAAAGTGGGGCGCGATGTGTCACCGAAGTCGTGCGAATATGAGGCGCGCAGCACTCCGGTGGGGTCGCCCGCGGAAGCGCCGATATTGCCATTGAATGAGAGGGTGCCGGAGGAGAAGAGGGACTTTTCCAGGGCAAAGGCGGTGGTAACGTCGCCGGCGCTGCCAAAACCACCCGCTTCAGAGCCGGCCATAAAGGCGACGCTGGCTTTGATGGAGCGATCACCGCCGCCACGCTCAGAATTCCTGCGGGAGACAACGACGAGAGACTGGCCGTCAGTGCCGTCACTGCCGGTATCTTTATCCTTAGCATCTTTATCTTTAGCTTTGTCTGTATCTTTTTCCAGCCTAAGAATGGGGCGATTGGCCGCGGAGCGAAGGGTCCAATGCCAGTCATCGGGCTCGTCAGAGTCAGAGCGGCGGGTAGGCATCATTTTGAGGGCGTCCGCCAGCGTGTTGACGGTGAGATTAATCATGAGGCGCGCGCCGGAGCGAAGAATAATGTCTTCCCGCAACGACGGCAGAAACGATGCGGCAGTGACCTTGACCTGATAGGTGCCCGCCGGCAGATAGTCGGCAGAATAGTAGCCGCGAGAATCAGTGAAGACGGTGGTGCCCACCCTGGCGGCGGAGACAAAAACCTCCACCACGGCGCCCATCTGTGGCGCTCCGGAAGTGTCCTTGACGTATCCCGCAATGGCCCCAACGCTGGCCGCGTGCAGCGGCGCCCATGCCAACAGGACCACCAATAAACATCCGATTTTGCGGGTCATATCCACCACCTCATGTAAGAGTGGAGCCCCTTGCCGCCCAAACTGAGCACTTCAATTTGTTGCACCGCTATTTTGTCGTACCACTACTGTTGAACCGTTATTGCTGAACCGTTTATTGCTGAACCACGAACTTCGCCGTCGGCGAGATCGTCTGCTTGGAAATCTGGTCATTCACTTTGATCGTAACCTGGTACACGCCGGGATCGAGCTGGCTCAGTTGCAGGCTTTTTCCAAGGGTCACCTGCTCACCGATATTGCCCATCTGGGCAGTCGATTCCGTGAAGTCTAGCACATGCTGCTGCGTTGCGGTATTGACAACCTGGTATTCCACCGTGGCTGAAGGCTTGTTGGTCTTCTGGTCAAGGCCCAGATTGTAGACCTGAAGCCAGAAATTGACCTTTTCCTTCTTGGTAAACGAGGCCGGCTTGCCGTCAGCCGGCTGGACCTTGGGGCGGACCTTGTTGGCGCCGATAACGAAATTGCCGGTGCCGATCTCGCGGGCCGGGACAGGCTCCATCTGGTCAGCCAGGATCAGCGAGGAGGCAGAAAGCTTTTCGTCGCCATATTCGGGCACGGTATAGCTGCGGCTGAAGATGCCGGTCTTGTCGCCGTTTACGTCCTTCATCACCACGTCAAGCCGGTAAAGCCCCGGACGCATGGGCAACGCCTTCCAATATAAAGAGACGTTGTTTATTTCCTTTTCCAGCAGTTCGGCGGGGATGTCCTTGCGCAGCGTTTCTTCAAACGTCTGCACGATTTGCCCGGAGAGCTTAGTCAACTGGCCATAGACATTTACCACGGCGCGCTGAATGCCATCCTTGTTGGCGAACGTGAGTCCCTTAAGCGGGACTTGCAACGTGATGGGCACCAGCACGGTGTCTGACGTCAGTTTGACGAAGTCCACCTGTACGTCAAAGGGCAGCAGATTAGTGCGGAATTTGTGGGTGACCAGCTCATTTTGCAGATCGCGGAATTTAATGTCGGGCGCGCGATTCAGCTTGGCGAAGGTTTCCATGCGGTCAAACTGCTTGGTCTGGTTGTTGCGGTTGAAAGGACCTTCACCAATGGATTCCAGGCCGCCGCGGAAACGGTCAGCCTTGTTGGCCTGGCCCATTTCTTCCATGGTGGTAAGGCCGGCATTGGGAACATGAAGAAGCGCGTCTTTTTTGGAGCGGTCCAGCGTCATTTCATAAGCGCCGCAGCCGCAATCGTCCACAAATTCAATCTCGATTTCCTGCCCGATGCCTTCAAGATAACGGTAACGCCAGACTTCAAAAGGGAATGTGGAGGTCTGACCGCCGCCTTCTTCCGGTGAACGCTGATAAGGCCCGCCCATGGGATGAGAATCGGTTGATGTGGGCGGTCCATACATTATGTAGATTCTGCCGCGGTCGGTGCGCCATCCTGGCATGCCGGCCGCATAATGCTCATTGGCATAGGCAATGCGGCGGTAGTGTTCTTCCTTATATTCGTTTTCCGCGGTGTCAGGGGTTGGATCGCGCCGTTGCCAGAAGCCTTCAATAAACACGTCTCGTTCCGCGTTGGTGGTGAGCTTTTTGAACGCGGAAAGCTCTTCATCCGTGATGATCCAGCGGACGTCTTCATCCAGCCACTTCTTATAGACGCCGCCCAGCTTTTCGATTTGCGCTGCTTTATCGTCTTTCTTCCGGGGACGTTTCAGTGGATCTTGCTGTCCATCCGTCTGTCCGGCTGGGACTGCCGTTTTCTGGTCTTTCCCCTGCGACCCACTTTCCTGGCCTTGGACTAAAAAACACCCTGAAATAGCAAAGATAACCGCAAAAAAAAGGTATTGAAGACGGGGATAACTGGACACCACTGGAGTCCTCCTACTTACGTACAGATACTTGAATTTTAAGTCTTTTCCCACCCTACAATCAAGGATGAACGGCTTCATCCGGCTTCACCCCTGCTCTTCTCCCCCTTAGAACGGCTTCCTGCGCGTTTTTTGCTCCCAATTTCGTCACTGACCATCAACAAATCATGTAGAACGTCGATCTACTTATCGTTATAATCAGATACGGTACCCGCCACTGGACACATAAAAAGCTCGATTTCCAATCCACCTGCCCGGCCAAGGAACTTTCCTGGTCCTGGCGGCGTATATAGGTGTGACGAACGACTGTGGTGTGCCGGAAGGTCATTCATGAACGCTAAAAAAATTGCCCTCATCTTTGGTGTGATTCTACTTTTGGGCGCGATTGTTGGCTTCACCGTCAACCAAAGCCAGAAAAACGTGGTTACGGTGCAAAGCGGCAAGGTCGTTAAGCAGGATATTTCGTCCCAGGTCACTGCTTCCGGCCAGATCAAACCAAAAACCATCGTCAACGTGGGCGCCAACGCCATGGGACGGATCATCCGCCTCTTCGTCAAGGAAGGCGACAAAGTCAAAAAAGGCCAGGTGCTGGCCCAACTGGAAAACGTGCAGTCCGCCGCTGACGTTGATATGACCCGCGCGACCCTCACCAGCAGCCAGACCGACGCAGTTGCCGCTGAGGCCGCACTCAATACCGCGCAGGCCCAGTTTAAAAGCAGCGCCGCGGACCTCGCCCGCGCCAAGCTTGACTTTGATCGCGCACAAAGCCTGTTCAAAGATCAGCTCATTTCCAAGGCCGACTTTGACACCAAGAAGGCCGCCTTTGAAGTCGCGGAAGCCGTCCATGCGCAGGATGTAGCCCGCGTCGCGCAGAACAAAGCGCAAGTCGATTCCGCCCACGGACGCGTCAGCCAGTCGCGCGCGCAGCTTACCCGCGTGAATGACATTCTCAGCAAGACCACGTATTCCGCGCCTTTCAACGGGACTGTCACCAACCTTCCCGTGCATGAAGGTGAAACCGTAGTCATGGGCATACAGAATTCTCCCGGCAGCACGCTCATGACCGTGGCTGACATGAACGTGATTACCGCTGAAGTCCAGGTCGATGAAACCGATATCGTCAACGTAAAGCTCGATCAGGCGGCGGAAGTCACGATTGATGCGATTCCCAACCAGACTTTTAAAGGCAAGGTCAGTGAGATCGGCGACAACGCCATCATCCGCTCCACCGGCGTCTCCACTTCGCAAAGTCTTGCCGGCAGCCAGGAAGCCAAGGATTTCAAGGTGGTCATTACCCTGATTGATCCGCCGGCCAATCTGCGTCCCGGACTCTCCGCCACCGCCAAGATCACCACCGGCCAGGCGCATGACGCGGTTGCCATCCCCATACAGGCGCTCACCATGCGCGATAAAAACGATTTGCAGGCGCAGAAAACTCCCGGCAAGCCCGTGGATAAAACTGCTCCCGCTCCGCCGCCCGGCAAAAAAGAAAATACTGATGTGCAGGGCGTTTTTGTCATCAAGAACAAAAAAGCCGAGTTCCATGAGGTTGTTACCGGACTCACCGGAACCACGGAAATCCAGGTAAAAAGCGGCCTGCTAGAGGGCGACGAGATCATCACCGGCAGCTACAAGGTCCTCAAGACCCTGCGCAACGGCGCCGGCGTGAAAGTGGATAATTCTTTGGCCAACAAGGGAGATTCGTAACTCTCGCGCTTTTGATACGTCTAACCTTTTTACGCGTAATACAGAGAGAGTGGGGTTCCTCGGGTGGCAGAGCAGGAGAAAAGAATGGCAACACAAGTCGCCGATATTTCAGAAACGATCATCGCACCGCCAAGCGATTGCATCATCTGCACGGAAGACCTCTGGAAGACCTACCAGATGGGTACGGAGCAGGTACACGCGCTGCGCGGCGTCAACCTGCGGATTGATCGCGGCGAATATGTCGCCATCATGGGCCCCTCCGGCTCCGGCAAATCCACGCTCATGAACCTGATTGGCTGTCTCGATACTCCGACGCAGGGCCGTTACTGGCTCAACAGCAACCTGGTCAGCGAACTTGATGACGACGAACTCGCGCGCATCCGCAATAAGGAAATCGGCTTCGTCTTTCAGACATTTAACCTGCTCGCCCGCGCCACCGCGCTGCACAACGTCGAACTGCCGCTCATCTATAGCGGCACGCCCGGGGATGAACGCATTGCCCGCGCCAAGGCCGCGCTCACAGCCGTGGACCTGGGCGAACGCATGAACCACAAGCCCAACGAACTTTCCGGCGGACAGCGCCAGCGCGTCGCCATCGCCCGCGCCCTGGTCAATAATCCGTCCATCATCCT
>DATBCN010000587.1:0-3172 GCA_036270475.1 Candidatus Angelobacter sp.
CAGCCTGCGGCCAGGCCTGCGCGCAAAAACTCTTTGAGCGATATCTGGCGCAGCCGCCAGATGCCCACGGACATCCGCCCAGGCAAAACGTATTCACCGCGCCAGCATCAGCGGCCAACACACATGTGAACCAGACAACTGGAGACCCTAATGCCCCTCGAATCTAAACTTCTTTCAATTGCCGGCACACACAGTCCCCAGCCGCAACCGATCTTTAGGCCACCATCATCGTCCGCTGCCACCGCCCCCCAGCCGCAACCGCTTTTCGGATCACCATCCTCGTCCAGCACCACCGGCCCGCAAACGCAACCAGGCTCCATGCCATCGCGATCTCCCGCCGCTCATCGCGTTCCCGCTGAAGAAATCCCGCGTCCTCCGGTCGTGGTTCTCGTCTCTTGCGTCTACCTCGCGTTGCAATGTTCGCATTGCGGTGAGCTGCGGCAGGCCCTTCAAGAACTGCCAGCGTCCTCCACCATCTCATGTCCTGTATGCGGCACAAGCTGCAGCTTCATCACGCTCGGCCGCGGACTCACCAAAAACATTCTTCCGTTCCATGAAATACACAATGCTCCCAAGCCATATCGCGGTATCCACCTGGAAGACAAAGGTCCCAGCCCTTAGTGCCTGCATCGCAGCGGCTCTCACTGTGAACACTCTCTAAAGTCGCTGCGTTAATTCTTATTTTTGCCGGGAGCGGCGCCGGCTTCACGCCAACGGCCAGCAACCTGTTTCACCTTGTGAGGGATTCGTGTGCCTGAACCACTGATACCGGTTTATAGAATGCATCAACCTACTCTGGTTTCGCCCTGCATCATGGGTGAACCGTGTCGTGTCTGCGCGCTTCATGCGCCCTGCCAGTCTGGCCAGCCGTGTAAAGGCTGTCGCAAGGGCAAGGCTTATGAATGTGAGCGCGCCTATCCCACGGCCCCGGCATTCGTCGTCAAAATTGCCGCCGCCTTGCAGCTTGTGCATGATGGCGTCGCCAACTTCATACATCGCAACAGCGCCTTGCAGTTAAACTTTGCCCGGCTCACCCATCTGCGTGATATCAGTTGCAAAGTCGATGGCAACGTGGTCTGGCAATACGTCATCGGTGTGCGTTGCGTCCAGATCGCTGTCGATCTCGGATGGGGCATGCGCCTCGCTTCCATCAAAATCACCACCGTGGAAACGCAAAATGTTCCCATCATCAGTTGCTCTGCCTTGACCAATGAAACGTTGACCCAATGAGTCCTTTACCCAAACAAAAACCGGGACCGCCGGCCGCCAATGCCCGCAAAACACCGCGCGACAAATCCGTTGCGTTCCCGCCACCGCCCGAATCGCCAGCAACCGAATCTCTAGTGCCCGAATCGCCCGAGCCCGGATCTCCCGTGCCCACGGCGGACCCGACTGGTCCGCTCGTCAACCCCCAGGTCGATGCCGAAAAGCCCTCACCCGCATTCGCCCTCACACTCTCCGACTTTGTTAAGGAAGCATGGTCAATTCTGGAACCTGTCAGCACTCTGGTTTGGAACTGGCATCTCGATCTCATCTGTGACTACCTCACGCTGGTCCGGGACAACAATTTCAAACAGCAATGCGGCACGGAACTGGAAGGCATCATCTTCAACGTCCCTCCGCGGACCATGAAGAGCCTTTTGATCTCCGTCTTCTTTCCCGTCTGGGTCTGGACCACCGGTCCATCGCGCCGCTTCATGTTCGTCTCGTATTCTGAAAAACTCAGCACGCAGCACAGCATCTTTCGTCGCAACGTAATTGAATCTCCCTGGTATCAAAAGCGCTGGGGCACGGTCTTCTCTTTATCGCGTGACCAGAACGTAAAAAGCCATTATGAAAATTCCAGTCGTGGCGCAATGTTTTCCACCGGCATGCAGGCCACCGCTACCGGCATGGGCGGAGACATTCTTGTCTTTGATGATCCGCTCAACCCGGAGCAGGCCATCAGCCAGTTGGAAAGGGAAGCGGTCAACCTGCGTTTTGATGCAACGTTTCGCAGCCGCATCAATGATCCGGCCACCGGCGTCAAAATCATCATCATGCAGCGCCTGCATGAACTGGACCTCACCGGCCACGTTCTCGGCCGTGAGGGCCATCGCTGGAAGCACGTAAGCCTTCCTGCAATTGCGGAGAAAGATGAAGTTCTGAAGTCTCCTTCCTCGCGAAGGCGTTACCTTCGCCGCGCCGGAAAGCTGCTCTGGCCCGCGCGTCTCCCGCAATCGTTTCTGGATAGCCAGCGCATCGGCATGGGGAGCTGGGCCTTCAGCGGACAATACCAGCAAAGCCCCGCGCCTCTTTCCGGCGGCATCATTCAGCGGCAGTGGGTGCGTTTTTACCGCCAGCTTCCAGAATCATTTGAGTTCATGGTGCAATCCTGGGACTGCACCTTCTCCGGCGGCAGTGACAATGATTTTGTCGCCGGCCAGGTCTGGGCCCGCTCCCGCGGAAAGTATTACATGCTGCCTTATCGCACTTATGACCGGCTCGATTTTGGCCCCACCATGGCCGCCATCAAAGCCTGTCACGGAAAGTTTCCCCGCGCCCATGCCATCTTGATTGAAGACAAGGCCAACGGCCCGGCCATCATCAGTGAGCTGCAAAAAGAAATTCCCGGAATCGTTGCCGTCAACCCTGAAGGCGGCAAAATCGCCCGCGCCCAGGCCACCGCGCCTCTCTGGGAAGCAGGCAGTATTGAGCTGCCTGATCCGCAGGTCTTCGCCGCAAATTGGGTGGAGGATTACGTCCACAACGTATGCGCCTTTCCCAAAGCCGCGCATGACGATGATATGGACGCCACCTCCCAGGCCCTCATCTATATGCGTACCCGGCTCGGCGGCGGCATCGTCGATTTCTACCGCCTCCAGGCCACCGGTGAAATTGCGTCCCGAATCATCCATCCGTCTGAACGCGGCTCAAAAAATCGTCGTGGACCGCACGCGCCCTCGCCTGCGCAGGGAAGCACTTCGGCCCCAGATTCGGCCCTCGCCCGCAATGTGATTCAAGCGATAGAGCAAGGCAGCCAGATCCAATGCAACGCCAAACAATATCCAAAGGTCCGAGCGGCACTGGACCACGCCGCCAGGAGTTGGAACGGTCCAAACGACGAAACGCGTCTCATGCTCGTCCGTGATGAAATTCAAAGGCTCGACCACATATTCGCTTGGAAGCAACC
>DATBCN010000588.1:0-8316 GCA_036270475.1 Candidatus Angelobacter sp.
GTCCGCTGGCGCGCGATAACCGCACGCTGGGCAAGTTCCATCTCACCGGACTGCCACCGGCGCCGCGTGGCGTTCCCCAGATCGAGGTCACGTTCGACATTGATGCCAACGGCATCCTGAACGTGAATGCCAAAGATCTGGCTACCGGCAAAGACCAGAAGATCACCATCACGTCATCTTCCGGTTTGAGCAAGGAAGAAGTGGAGCGCATGGCCAAGGAAGCTGAAGCGCACGCTTCAGAAGACAAGGCCAAGCGGGAGGAGATTGAGGCACGCAACAAGCTTGACGGCATGGTCTATCAGGTGGAGAAGATGCTGAAGGAAAACAGCGACAAGATCTCCGGCGACGAAAAGGGCCAGGTCGAGTCGGCTGTGGCAGACGCGAAGAAAGCCCTGGAAGGCACGGACGCGGCAGCCATGAATTCGGCCCGTGAAAAGCTGACCCAGGCTTCACACAAGCTGGCTGAGGCCATGTATAAAGCGCAGCAGACGCCGCCGACAGAGGGCGCTGCGGGCGCAGGGCCGCAGGCAGGCGCTCCGCAAAACGGCGCCGCCGGCCAGCAAGAGAAGAAAGATGAAGGCGTTATTGACGCAGAATACGTGGACGTGGAGGACAAGAGATAAAAGTCCTCCGCATCCTTTAACGGCGTGGGCTGAAGGCGGCGCTAAGCCGCCTTTGCCTATGCGACAAAAGGAGTCTCTTTGAAAAAATATTTAGTAGTGAAAATGGCGGAAGGCTGGAGCCATGTTGTGAACTGGGTGGTAATGCCCGGACTTTATACCATGGAAGCGGCGCAGCAGTTTGTCGCCAGTGCAGTGGCCGACGAGCCCGGCGCGCGGTACATGATCCAGGAAGTAGGCGCGGCTTAAAACGATTCGCCGCAGATTTGCGCTGATGACCGCAGATAAAAGCAAAAGCAGACTAGCCGCGAATGAACGCGAAAAACGCGAATCAGGAACGAACGCAAGAACGCTAGACAAGAATGATGATTTAAATTGACTCATAGTTATTGATTACTCAAGCGCCGAAGGCGCGAAATAAGGGTAGCCCAGCGCGAAAGCGCTGGGTAAGGTTTTCAAAAGTTCGAGTCCCCTTCAGGGACGACACAACAACTTGGAGAGCTGATGAGATACATGAGACGTCGTGGCCTGAAGATGTTTGCTGTTGCGGCCCTTTTACCCATGATGGCCCTGGCACAAAGCAATGCGCAGGCCACAAAGCCCGCCGGTCCGCAGGATGCAGCCACCCAGCAGGTCACGCAACTCGTGCGCGACTTTCTGGCCAACGTACCTAAAAACGATCCCAAGGTCTTCCAGGAATTCTTTGCTGATGACGTGATCTACACGCGTGCCACCGGCTTAACCGTCTCAAAGGCTGACATCCTTAGAAACATCGATGTTCGCGCAACCAGCGATCCGCAGATGACTTTTGAAGCCGACGATTTCACGGTCCATCCCTACGGAGAAATGGCGGTCGTCAACTTCCGTCTGATCGCGCATAACGTGGAGAATGGCAAGCCGACAACGGCTTACTATCGCAACACAGGAACTTTTCTAAAGCGCAACGGCAAGTGGCAGGTTGTGGCATGGCAGGCAACGAAGGTGCCGGAAACAAGCAAATAGCAGCTAGCAATTGGCTTTTGGCTCTTAGCTCTTAGCTTTTGGCCTTGTCTAAAAGGGCCAAAACAGTTTTGGCTAAAGATAAAACTAAAAGCTCTTGCAGAAGTAACAACTGGAAATTGGATTGATGGCGAGCACACAACAGAAAGATTATTACGGCGCTCTCGGCGTCAAGAAAACTGCCTCGTCGGAGGAGATCCGCAAGGCCTTCCGCAAGCTCGCCCGGAAGTACCATCCTGACGTCAACCCCAACGACAAGAAGGCGGAAGAAAAGTTCAAGGAAATCTCTGAAGCCAACGATGTGCTGAGCGATCCTAAGAAGCGAAAGATTTACGACCAGCTCGGTTTTTACTCAGACAACATCGATCCCGCAGCGGCAGAAGCTTATTCGCGTGGCGGCGGCTTTGGCGCTGGCGGCTTCGGCGCGACGCCACCCGGCGGCAGAGGGGGGCGCAGCGCGGGAAGCCAGGGCTTCGACTTCAGTGGCTTTGACTTTTATGACGCGGGCGGCAGGCAGAGTGGCTCGGGCGGATTCCGCGATATTTTTTCCAGCATCTTTGGCGGCGGGCGGGGCGGCGGTGCAGCCGTGGAAGACGAGCCTGAGCACGGTTCCGATCTGGAATATCAGGTCAACGTCGGCTTTTGGGACGCCATTCGCGGTGCGGTGATGCGCCTGAATATCACGCGCCTTGATACTTGCACCAACTGCCATGGCAGCGGGGTGGTGGGGACGCCTACAACCTGTCCACAATGCCACGGCAGCGGCCACATCACGCAATCCGGGGGCGGCATGAAATTCAACGTCACCTGCCCGCGGTGCGACGGCACTGGCAAGGTGCAGCCGCCATGCCCCGTATGCCACGGCGAGGGCGCAGTGGAGCGCGCGGAGCCGCTGGAGGTCAGGGTAAAAGCGGGAACGCGCGACGGCCAGCGAATCCGTATCGCCGGCAAGGGCAATGCCGGGACGCACGGCGGCGCTGCGGGCGATCTTTATGTGATTATCCGTGTAGGTGAGCATCCGGTCTTTCGCCGCGAAGGCGACGATATTTATGTCACAGTGCCGGTGGCCGCGTGGGAGTCCGCGCTTGGAGCCAAGATTGAGGTGCCGACCATCGACGGCCGTTCGCAGTTGAAGATTCCGCCGGGAACGCAGAGCGGGCAGAAGCTGCGGCTGCGCGAAAAGGGCGTGCCTTCCGCCACTCGCGACGACAAGCGCGGAGACGAAATCGTGGAGATCAAGATCGTGGTCCCGGAAGCGCATGACATGAAGGCGCGCGAGCTGTGGCAGGAGTTGCAGAAGCTGCATGCAGACGACGCGCGGGCTGAGTTGTGGAGCAAAGTTTAGCAAAGCCAGGTTTAGTGCTGGAGACCAGTCGTCTTCGCCTGCGCGAGTTTGTTTCGCAGGATGCAGACGCTCTGGCCGCTGTCCTGGGCGATCCGGTTGCGATGCAGTATTATCCGGCGGCCTTCGCTCGGGCAGAGATTGATGCTTGGATCAGGCGCAACCGGGCGAGATACCTTGATCCTGGTTTTGGTTTGTGGGCCATGGTACTCAAGGATTCAGGCGAGCTGATTGGGGACTGTGGCTGCTACGTCAGGGAGATCGATGGGCAGTTCGAATTTGAACTTGGATGGCATGTCCGGCGCGACCTCTGGGGCAACGGATACGCCACGGAGGCAGCGCAGCACTGTATCGAGTATGCTTTTACAGTTTTAGGCGCGAAGCGGATCATTGCGCTTGTACGCCCGGAGAATCTCAGTTCGTGCCGGGTTGCAGAGAAGATCGGCATGGACCGCGAGCGGGTGATCTTCTGGCGAGGTTATGACCATTGCATGTACGCGATTCATAGGGCTGAATTATGACGGCTAAACGCAAATCGAAGGGCGCTTACATGATTTCTTCTGTCGCGGAGATGTACGGCATACATCCGCAGACGCTTCGTCTGTATGAACGCGAAGGACTGCTCAAGCCTTCACGCACAGACGGCAATACGCGGCTTTATACCGAAGAAGATTTGCAGCGGCTGGAGTTTATCCTGAATCTGGCGCGCGACCTGGGCGTGAACATCGCCGGCATTGCGATTATTTTGCAGATGCGCGAACGCATGGAAGAGATGAACCGGAAGATGCAGGACTTTGTCCGCTTTGTGCAGGATGAAGTTTCTTATCGCGCCAGCCATGCCCAGGCCGATCCCAGCAAAGGCGCGATTGTCCCGCTGCGCAAGCCGACTATCAACGTGATGGCAAGGGACAAAAAGAAGATCTAACCCGCCTGCGCCACCCTAATTGGTTTATCGAATAATGACAAAAAGGCCGGCAATCCTTTTTCCAGAATTGCCAGCCTTTGATCCATTATTTCAGTTATGTTGGCCCTCTCTTTCATTTCTTCAGTTTCTTCAAGTCCAGCATCTTCAGTCCAGCTATTTAGGTGTCATTCAGGTCATGGCCGTGAACTGAGACGATGGGTGCGCGCTGCGAGCCGGCATTCTGGCTGTGAGGCACATCAGGCTCCAGATTGAGTTGTCCGGCGGGCGCGGCCACCGCCGCGGTCCGCTGCTTTTGCGGATAGATACGCATGCGCTGTCGAATGCGGCGCTCAACATCAGTCCATTCTTCGCGAGCTCGTTCCATGCCCCTTCGGATGGTCATGACGCTTTTTTCTTCAGCCTTACGGAGATTGTCCACCAAACGCATTTTTTATCTCTCCTTTGGGAGAGCAGGCGCGTTCTGAACACACCCCCCACCCACCTAATGTGATGCCGGACGCACGAGGTTGGAAACTGCTGGATTTTCTTTGTTTGTCGCTGCGATCCAAGGCTTTATCTCTGTCGCTTCGCTCCAAAGCTTTATTTTCTGTCAATTCGCTCCAAAGCGCTGCAGAGACTCTGCCTGACCAGAGTTCATGCTGCTCATGGGGCAGGCGGCTTGCACACAAGCCGGCCTCGCCTCGGTTTTTGGGCGGTCCATATATTTAAGCTGGATTGATCGCGGATTTCTTAGAGGGCTGAGTTAAAGCGTTTCAGCCCGCTTGAGGTGCGTTTTGCTTGGCCAGCCAGTCAAGAAAGAGCTGTTCAATCGGCTTGTCCTTAGCACGGATTACGTGGCGCATGGTATGCCCCGTGGCCAAATGGCAGAGTTCCTCGGCCATGTTCTTTATGTGGTCGCCCGCGCGCTCCAGCGCATTGGCCATGGAGAGCACATGCAGGCTTTCCGGGCCTTTCACGCCTTCGGCGTTTTCCGTATGGCGCACCACAATCAGGTTGCGCAGCCGGTCAATCTCAGAGTCTGTGCGCAGCACATGGATGGCCTGCTCAATATCGCGCGCGGCAAATGCTTTTGTCATGGTGGTGAGCATGTTTTCCAGCAGGCAACCCATTTTGGTTAACTGCTCAACGTCTTCCATGTCAATGCGGTTGCGCACAATGGCGGAACGTTCGGCGAAGCTGGCCACCAGGTCGCCGATCCGCTCCAGATCAAGCATCAGCTTCATGCAGGCCAGCAGCTCGCGGGCCTGCGGCGGCTGCACCTGGGTAATGACCGTGGAGAGTTCCTCGTCCATCTCGCGGTCCATGCCATCGAGCCGCTCCTCGCATTTGCGGACAGCCAGAAGCGCCAGGCTTGAGCCGTTGATCAGGGCGTCAATGGCGTGACTTACCTCGTCCTTGGCCACGGAACAGGCGCTCATGGTCAAGTCGACAAGATGCGACTGCGCCGGCGATTCAAAGCGAGGAAGGACTGAGTGGGAAGTCATGACTGCTGCTTACCTTGTCCGCCGCGCTTCATCCGCTGGTTGGCCGGCCATTTCCGTGGACACGGCCCGGAGAGAAGAGCAGCATTTGGAAATTACTATTTATGCCGACTAGCCCAGTTATAAAGCGGAATTGTGAAAAGAGCGTTAAAACGCCATGAATCCTGTGCAAAACCCTGCGTGTTCAGGCGTCTATACCGGGACTTTAGCAGGCCATGCTGCGGCTCTTCTCGTGCTCTGGCGCTGGGCTTTGCTCCAGAAAAAGCACCAGGTTTTGGGCCAGGTGATGGGCATGGTCGGCGATCTGCTCCAGGCAGCGCGAGGCAAAAATCAGGTGCAGGTCCTGGTCGTTAGGGATGTACGGTTCCTGGCGGCCAGGGCCGCGCAAAACATAGTCGCGGTAAGCGTCCACTGATGCGCTGCCGGCGGCGGCATTGCGCGCAAGAACAGGGTCCTGCCAGATCAAGGACCGCATGGTCTGACGGCAAAGATGAGAGACGGCAATGGCCAGCGGCTGCAGCCGGGAAAAATCTTCCTGGTCGTGGTGTTTGCCCACTTCCGTTACTTTGCGTCCCAGGTTGGCGGCCAGTTTGCCCAGCCGGGCAAGGTCTTTGCTGATGTTGACCAGCAACGTTGCGCGTTCACTGGATGGCCGAAGATCGCCCTGCTCCAACGCGGAGAACACTGCCTGGTCAATGGTAAGTTCCAGTTCCTGAATGGCGACGGCGTTTTCCATTACGCCGGCAAAAAAATGCGAGTTCGAGCGCAGCAGGGCCATGATCGCCTGGTTTACGGCTTCATCTACTTTGCGGCCCATGCAGACCAAAAGGGCATTGATTTTATTTTCCGCGGATTGCGGTTTTACGGTACGGTTCACCATGAAACACCTTTGCTCCAGCATACTCAGTTAGACGAAACATACCGCCTACTGGTTAACAAGGAATGAAGATCAAAACAATTACAAGTGAAGTTGCAAAGGGGGGTGCTTACATTCAAGTAGATGAACCGCTTAAGCATGAAGATTCATTTTTTTGGCGCTTCAAACCTGTATCCCGCGCCGCGGACCGTGCGCAAATACCGGGGATGCTCAGGATCGGCCTCAATCTTGGACCGGAGCTTTCTGACATACACGTCAACGGAACGCGGACTCACGAAAGTGGTTTCCCGCCAGACGGCGTCAAGGATCTGGTCACGCGTAAAGACACGGCCGGCGTGCTGGGCAAGATAATGCAACAGCCGGAACTCCGTGGCTGTGGCGGTAATGGAAAGGCCGCGGACTGTAAGCGTCATGGCCATGGCGTCAATTTCCAGGTCGCCAGCGCGAATAATGCTAGGCGCAAGCGGCGTTTCACAGCGCCGCAATACGGCTTTCACGCGCGCCACCAGCTCACGCGGGCTGAACGGCTTGGTGATGTAGTCGTCCGCGCCGGTCTCCAGTCCACGGATGCGGTCAGATTCACTGCTGCGCGCGGTAAGAAAAACAATGGGCGTTCCACCCAACACCTGCCCGGATTGCCGCACCTGGCGGCAAAGTTCAATCCCGTCTCCGCCGGGAACCATGATGTCCAGCAGCATTAACGCAGGGCGTTCCTTGATTGCGTCCGCCAGCACCGTATGCGTGCTGGAGTAGCTGCGCACGCGGTATCCGGCCACCTCAAGGTGATGGCGCACAAGGCGCGCGATGTCCGTGTCGTCTTCCACGACAAAGATTTTCTGCTTGTCATTTACCGCCACTTCCGCAGTTGGCTTTTCCTGCACCAACTCGTCCGCTCCCGGCAACGTTCTATTTAGTGCGCCCATAATTCATTCAGAATACAAGGCGAATGTTAAGAGAGTATGAAAAGCAGAAGGCGAAATTAAAGCTGGAAGGACGCGGCCTAAAATCAGCCGATGACCGATCAAAAGTAATGGCGTGTGCCGGTTGCAGCCGGCGTTTTCAATCAACACGTTGCCGGGGCCGGCTGCCGCATTTACGTGCCAAATCTCTCCGCGGCGCGGGCCTTGGCCTTGGCTGCTTCCTCTTCCCGGTTCTTGGGCGGCGCAGTGGTTTCGAGAGACCGGAGAAGCCGTTTGGAGATGCCGGCAATTTCGTTAATCGCGTCCGCAAACGCTTCTTCATTGGCCTTGGATGGCTTGTTGAAGCCCGTGATCTTTCTTACGAACTGGAGCGAAGCCGCATGGACTTCATCGTCTGTGACCGGCGGATCAAAGTTGAATAACGTTTTGATGTTTCTGCACATCTCTTGACCTCACTGCTATTCTGCCGCGTCCGCTCGCCCAGCGCAAGCGCGTGGATGTGCCTTGCAAAAAAAATGATGGCAGGGCTGAATCGCCGCACAAAGTCCAAATTCCCCAGCCGCGCGGTTGACGCTTGAATTTTTTATGAACTCACGGGTTCGGCAAGTTCATTCGCTTGCGGGGCAATGCCCGCAAGTCCAGCCAGCAACTCATAAGAGCGGAGCCGGTCAGCGTGCTCCCAGGTATTGGCGACGACCATTAACTCATTGACCTGCGTTTGCTCGATGAAATCCTCGAGCTTTTGCCGGACCGTCTCCGGGTTGCCGACGATTGCCGCGCGGAACTTTGCCGTGACGGCGGCTTGCTCCAACGCATTCCAATCCATATGCTCCACCGGTGGCATCAGACCGACGGGCCGGTTGCGAATCAGGTTCAGGAACATCTGCTGCGCGGTGGTGGCGAGGTATTGCGCCTTCTGGTCAGAGTCGGCAACCAGAACGGGAACTCCGGCCATGCTGTAAGGACGCTCCAGAACTTCCGATGGCCGGAAGCTGTTGCGGTAGAGTTCAAAGGCTTCCATCATGCCTTCTGGCTGGAAGTGCGCCGCGAAGGCAAACGGCAATCCAAGGGCACCAGCAAGTTGTGCGCTATAGCCGCTGGAGCCAAGCAGCCAGATTGGGACGTTGGTGCCGATGCCCGGAAAAGCGCGCG
>DATBCN010000589.1:0-5446 GCA_036270475.1 Candidatus Angelobacter sp.
GGGACGCCTCCGCCGGTGAAGCGCGACGAAAACAAAAAGCGCTTAAAGAAAGAGAAGCATAAACCCAGCCTGGGCAAGCTTCTGGCTGATGCCGATCGAGGCTAAAAGCCTTTCCCTGCCGCCCGTGGCCGCAAATTCTGCAATCGACCGGGGCGCAAAAGTGTGCATTTTTCTGCGCGTGTGCTACCGGCGCCGGCGGCGGCGGAACTCCCATGGCCAAGTTCTGCGAATCATTGGCCCGGGCGTCCCCGCAACAGTGCCAGTAAACCGGATTTGCAAGACTGCTATCTGATCGATCCAAGATTGTTTGATCGACTTAAGAGGCCGCAAAAACAGGCGGCCTCTTTTTTTTGCTTATCCGAATCCGCGTCATCCGTTTTGAACAGTGGGAAGGTTTTGCTTTTCCTGGTCCCGCGGCGAATCCGCGTCGATCCGCGGTAGGGGTTTCTACGCAAAACGCAACTCCAGAGCAAAGCCAACAGCAAAAACAAAAAGCCCGCCATTTCGGCGGGCCCATGCAGATGACTGAAAGCTACTTTACTTTGGCCACCCTGACGCTGAGGCGGGACTTATAACGGGCGGCGGTGTTCTTGTGGATCACGCCCTTTTTTACCGCTTTATCGATCATGGAAACGGTACTGCCGAAGGCGTCTTTGGCCTGCTTGGCGTCGCCGGCCCCCAGGGTCTCACGCAGTTTGCGGAGCTCGGTCCGCAGACGGGAGGTGTTGGAGCGGTTGTTGGCCGTGCGTTTCTCAGTTTGGCGCGCGCGCTTGAGCGCAGAAAAATGATTTGCCATTGTGCCTGCTTGGTTCCTATCAAAAAGAAGTTTTTTCGGAGATGTAACCGAAGACGCTATTTTACTTGGGTTTAGCCGCTCCGGTCAATGCTGCGTCGCGGCGTAGGGCGACGGTCCCCTGGTAAGGCCGATACTTCTTCAGGGCCGTCATCCTTAAAATCAGCCATGATGGTGCGGCGCTGGCGAGAACGAGCACCACACCGCTGGCGATCGCGGAATATGAAAATACCGGCGCCCGGTATCGGCCAGGAAAGACGTAGACTCCATGCGCGACGAGCCAATAGCCCATCGCAAAGAAAAGGCCGCCGCAAAGAAACCCCTGCAATCGTTTTCGCCAGGTTGTGGCTGGGGCGGTCCCGGTTGAGTCTGCCAGCATAACTATTAGGATGACACAGGCTGGTTGCGTTCGCCAGCATTGACGGAAAATCCGCGATCACGCAATCCGCAGCCTGCTTTCCGCATCTAACGTTAAAGTGGCGTGAAAGCTGCTGAAACTTTGTTGACTTGGGCCAATAACGGAGGTAGTCTCAGGCCAATGGTATTACCTCCGCGTTCCGGTGGGCCACCTCTTCTGCTTTTCCATGCACAAAGCAATCTTATGTTTACTGTGCTGACCAGGCACGGGGGCGCATCTTTGTGGACCGTCGGACATCGGGCAAGACCAGGGAGCAACGGCAAAACTGAATGAAAAAAAATATTGAAATCGTTCCGAACATACAAAAGCTGTTCGGTATCCGGGATGAAAACCTGCAGGTGCTGGAAAGCGGGTTGAACGTGACCATTGATCTTAAGTCGGACTCCGTGCTGCTGGAAGGCGCCGCCCGCGACGTGGCTCGCGTGGAGCAGATCTTTGCCGACTTTGACCATCTGGGCAGCGCCGGCCAGGAATTTACTGACGCTGATCTTAGCTCCATGCTGCGCGTGGTGGTGGCCGATGGCACCGCGACCCTGCGTGGTCTGGCTGAAGCGGGCAAACAACGTTCGTTTGGGAAGCGCCAGGTCCAGCCTAAAAGCATGAACCAGCGCCGCTATATTGACGCCATTGAAAAATACGACATGGTTTTTGGCATCGGGCCGGCCGGCACTGGCAAAACGTATCTCGCCGTCGCCATGGCGGTCTCGGCGCTGAATGCCAAGCGCGTAAGCCGGATCATTTTGGCGCGTCCCGCGGTGGAAGCAGGAGAACGCCTGGGATTTTTGCCGGGAACGTTGCAGGAAAAAGTCGATCCGTATCTCCGCCCGCTCTATGACGCGCTTTACGATCTGATGGACCAGGAGCGCGTGGACCGTTTCCTGGAAAAAAACATCATCGAGATTGCGCCCATCGCCTTTATGCGCGGCCGCACCCTCAATGATTCGTTCATCATCCTTGATGAAGCGCAGAATACGACCCCAGAACAAATGAAGATGGCCACCACGCGCATGGGCTTTAACGCCAAGATGGTGATTACCGGTGACATCACGCAGATTGACCTGCCCAATGCCAGGCGCAGCGGGCTGCTTGAGGCCATTGATGTTCTCAAGCCGGTGGAAGGCATCTTCTTTAACTTTTTTACTGAAGAGGACGTGGTGCGTCACCATCTGGTGCAGCGCATCGTCCGCGCCTATGATGAACGGTCGCGCAACCAGCAGCTCTCGCTTGAGCTGCCGCGCGAGGCGCAGCAGGAGCCTAATGAGCCCCCGCTGCAACAATAGAAATCGAGTAGAATCCATGCGGGAGGGCAGTCAGGGGCCCTCCCGATTTGTTTTCAGAAAAACACGATGGTCATTTTTGAAACCGCGGTCAACGGCGTGAGTGCTGCGCGCATACAGCGCTTCGTCCGGCAGGCGCAAAAACTGGCGGGAGTTACCGGCGAGGTCGATGTTCTGGTCTCCGGCAACAGGCGCCTGCAGGAACTCAATCGCCGCTTTCGCCGCAAAAATAAACCCACTGACGTGCTCTCCTTCCCGCGTCCCACTGGCGGTGACATCGCTATTTCCGCCCAGATCGCAAAGGAAAACGCCGCGCTCTTCGGCCATTCCACCGCGGATGAATTAAAAGTCCTCGTCTTGCACGGCATGCTCCACCTCGCCGGATATGACCATGAA
This sequence comes from Candidatus Angelobacter sp., assembly GCA_036270475.1. Lineage (GTDB taxonomy): Bacteria > Acidobacteriota > Terriglobia > Terriglobales > Acidobacteriaceae > Angelobacter. The sequence goes on from DATBCN010000589.1 coordinate 2,885, forward strand.
TCTGACCATGGCGAGATGGCCCGCAAGGAAACTAGTCTGCGCGCGCAGCTCCATCTGCCTGCTTCGCTCATCGACCGGGCTGGCGGCAACACAACAGCGCCGGTTCGTCGCGCTCCCAGGCCAAAACGCAAAACGCGCAGCCCGCGCCCCGCCATCCGCAGGAGCGCTCAATGACCCTGGTTGCTCTTTACATCATCGTGATGGTCCTCTGTTGCCTGCTTGTGCTGGTCTCTTACGTGGACCGGCTTTATACCGAGAGCGGCAAATTCCTGAGCCGCGAATTCCAGGAGAATATTGAAGCTTTTGAAAAACTCGTCGAGCCGCGCCTGCTGCGCGCCAGCCGCCGCGCCGGCCTTACTTTTGCCGTGCTCACGCAACTGCTTACCGCCACCATCGCCTTCATTATTGGCCAGCTTGTATTTCGGGACGTCCGTTGGACCTGGCCGGAAATCGCCCAGGCTTTTATCGGCATCATCCTGGTCATTATTATTTGCAACCGGCTTCTGCCTTATGTGCTTTTCACGCGCACCCGCGGCGCATGGCTGGTAAATTTTGTTCCCGTGATGCAAAGCCTGATTTATCTCATGCTGCCCGTCACCCTCGCGCTCGGCTTCGGGCTTTCCGTGGCCGCTCTTGCTGAACCGCATGAGCCGGAAGAGCCGGAGCATCCATCCGAGGCCGTGGACGCCCTGATTGAAGCCGCGGAAGAAGAAGGCATATTGCAGGAGAGTGACCGCCAGCTCATCCAATCGGTGGTCGAATTTGGCGACAAGACGGTGCGCGAAGTGATGACGGCGCGGCCCAATATTTTTGCCGTCCCCTCCACCACCACCATTGAAGAATTCACCAATCTGCTGCGTGACAAGCCGCATTCGCGCATCCCGGTATATTCCACTAACATTGATCACATTCTGGGAATGGTGCTGGCGCATGATCTTATCCAGTTGCCTGACGATCAGGCGCGCACTACCACGGTGGCCAAGCTGGTGCGTCCTGTGCTTTTTGTTCCTGAAACCAAAATGACCTCGCAACTGCTGCGCGAAATGCAGAAGGACAATATTCATATGGCGGTTGTGATTGACGAATATGGCGCTGTCGCCGGCCTGGTGACGCTGGAAGACCTGGTGGAAGAGATCGTTGGTGAAATACGCGACGAGCACGAGCACGCGCATGACATCATCCGCGAGAGTGACAGCGCTTATGTGATGCAGGGCACGGTTGATGTCGGCCGCCTGCAGGACCTCTTTGACGTGCGCCTTGACTGGCGCGACACCGCCACCATCGGCGGACTGGTAAGCGCCATCGCCGGACGGATTCTCCAGCCGGGCGAGGTCATTGAAGACGAGGGCCTGCGTTTTGAAATCCTGGAATCTACTGACCGCAAGATAGAAAAAGTCCGCGTAAGCCGCTTACCGGCCGGTAAAAATGAAGAGCCCGCCCGCCAGGTCCGGGCCTGATGGCCCACCGCGCCGGTTTCGTCTCCATTATTGGCCGCCCCAACGCCGGCAAAAGCACGCTGCTCAACGCGCTGGTCGGCGAGAAGATCGCCATCGTCACGGAAAAGCCGCAGACCACGCGCATGAACATCCAGGGCATTCTCAACGTAAAAGCCAAAGGCAAGCGCCCCGCGGGCCAGATTGTTTTCATTGATACGCCCGGCGTCCACAAACCAGATAGCCGCCTGAACCGCAAAATGATGCAGGAAATTCACTCGGCGCTGGAAAGCCGTGACCTCGTCCTGTTGCTGGTCGACGCCGCGGAGCGATTTGGTGAAGCCGATGAACAGGTGCTTGAACTGGTGAAGCGGTCCGGCGCGCCGGTTTTTCTTCTGCTCAACAAAGTTGACAAGCTGCACAAGGAAAGACTGTTGCCGGTCATTGAGCGCTACAGCAAGCTGCACGCGTTTCAGGAGGTAATTCCCATTTCCGCCATGAAAGGTGAAGGGCTTGACGTTCTGCTGGATAAAGTCGTGCGCGCCCTGCCTCCAAGTCCGCCTTATTTTCCTGAGGACCAGCTAACAGACCAGCCGGAGCGCTTCCTGGCTTCGGAAATCATCCGCGAAAAAGTCCTTCTCCAGACCGGCAAGGAAGTCCCCTACGCGACAGCCGTCATCGTTGAACGTTTTGAAGACCTGCCAAAGCTGCTGCGCATTGCCGCGGCAATTTTTTGTGAACGCGACAGCCAGAAAGCCATCCTCATCGGCAAGGGCGGACTGAAACTTAAACAGATGGGGACGTCCGCGCGCATGGAGTTGGAAAGGCGCTTCGGCAAAAAGGTCTACCTGGAGCTTTTTGTTAAGGTCAAAGCCGGCTGGCGTCAGTCCGCGGCGTTTGTGGAAGAATTGGATTGGCGGCGGCAACTCGAGAACCTGACGGAAACAGGAAAACCGACGGAAGAGTAGTTTTCCCCGAAGTCCTGAGCATTAGTGAAGGATTCCTCCGCGTTCTTCAGCGGTAAGGTTTTTTACGCCCCCTGCCGTTCCATCTCCTTGACCAGATACATCATCTGCCCATAGTGATGGCAGAGATGGCCATGGCAATGGAGAAACAGTCTAAAACGGTC
>DATBCN010000590.1:0-3719 GCA_036270475.1 Candidatus Angelobacter sp.
GCTAGAATGAGGGGGGCATGCATCGGTTTCTCCAACGGTTGACCGTGCTCGACCTTTACGGGCAGCCTGCGGCGCTGCGTTATGGGCTGGCCCTTCTTTTCGTCCTGGCCGCTCTGGCCGCGAACTTCCTGCCTCAGGCGGGCGCCAGGCTGCCATTCATCTTTTTTTTCGGCGCGGTGGCGCTCACTGCCCGGCTGTGCGGCTTTGGACCGGCGGTGGCTGCCACTCTTCTCTCTGGCGTGCTCGCCGAATTCTTCTTCCTCGAACCAAAGTTCTATCTCAACTTCACCGCTACCAGTCTTGTCCAAATGCTGCTCTTCCTGGTGGTTTGCCTCATCATTACCAGCGTGGCCCTGCAGAAATCCGCTGCTGCCATGGCCGCCACGGACAGCCAGCGCCGCCTTGCCGAAACCCTGGAGACCATCACCGAAGGCTTTATTACGTACAGTCCTGACTGGACCATCACTTACGTGAATCACGCGGGCGCTGAACTTTGCGGTTCCACCGCGGCCCTCATGATCGGCTACAACGTGTGGCGGTTGCTCCCGGACACGGCAGACACGCCCTTGTATGAAAACCTTGCGCGGGCCATGCGCGATCAACAGACCGTGCATTTTGAGTTCTACTATCCCACCCTGAAACGTTGGTATCGCATCGCCGGCTATCCTGGTCCGCAAGGTCTCACCGCCATCCTTCAGGACGTCTCTGAGGCCCGCCAAACTGCTGAAACGCTCAGCACCACTGAGCGCCGGCTGCAGTTTGCCCAGGTTGCCGCTCAGTTCGGCTCCTGGGAGTGGAATGTAAAAACCAATGATCTGTGGTGGGCTGAGGGCATTTGGATCCTGCACGGCCACGCCATCGGCTCATTGCCGCCAACCTTTGAAAACTGGTTGTCGTTTGTCCATCCTGATGACCGGGAACGATGCCGGCAGGCCGTGGAACGGTCTCTCGCGGCCAAAAGCGACTACGACACTGAGTACCGGACAGTCTGGCCCGATGGAACGCTGCACTGGATCGTCTCGCGCGGTCAGGTTTTGCTGAATGAGGCCGGCCAACCGGACCGCATGGTGGGAATGGCCATGGACATTACCGATCGCAAGCTGGCGGAAGACGCGTTGCGCGAAAGCGGTGAACGTTTTCGTACGCTGGCCGATAGCATTTCGCAATTCGCCTGGATGGCCGATTCGAGCGGATGGATTTTCTGGTACAACCAGCGGTGGTTTGACTATACCGGCACAACACTGGAAGAAATGCAGGGTTGGGGCTGGAGAAAAGTGCATCACCCTGACCACGTGGACCGCGTGGCCAAACGGCTCCAGCATTCCTGGGACACCGGGGAGCCATGGGAAGACACCTTCCCGCTCCGCGGCAGGGATGGAAGCTATCGCTGGTTTCTCTCCCGCGCCCGGCCCATCCGTGACACACAAGGAAAGATCATTCGCTGGTTCGGCACCAATACTGACGTCACCGAACAAATGAAGGCGGAAGACGCGCTGCGTAAATCGGAAAAGCTGGCAGCCGCCGGACGGCTCGCCGCCACCATCGCCCATGAAATCAACAACCCGCTGGAGGCTGTCACCAATCTGCTTTACCTCTTGCGCCAGAACGGCGCATGGGACGCCAACGCGCGCGATTATGTCGCCCAGGCTGAACATGAACTGGCGCGCGTGGCCCATGTGACCCGGCAAACCCTGGGCTTCTATCGCGACACCACCTCGCCCCGCCTGATGAACCTGGCCAAAACCGTGGAAGAAGGCATCGCTTTGTATCAATCCCGCATTCAAGCCAAAAAGATCGTGGTGCAGCGGGAATTTGACCAGACCGTTGAAGTCAGCGGTCTCTCAGGCGAGATACGGCAGGTGATCTCAAACCTTGTGGCCAATGCCATTGACGCCATGCCCGAGGGAGGCACATTGCGCCTTCGCGTGCGCCGGGGCCGTGAGTTCTCTAACTCAAACCAGACCGGCGGCAGGATTGTAATCGCCGATACCGGCAGCGGGATTCCGCGTGAACAACGCAAAAAGCTCTTTGAGCCGTTCTATACCACCAAGCTCGATGTCGGCACCGGCCTTGGACTATGGGTCTCGCGCGAAATCATTAAGAAGCATGGCGGCGCAATTTCCCTGCGCAGTTCCGTCGGCCCGCGCTGCCATGGCACGGTCTTTTCCGTCTTTCTTCCTGCTGCGTCAGGTGTGCCGTCCGCCACGCCGGCACAACCTGCGGCAAGATAAATTTAAGCAGTTCCCAAGTTACTCTCTCCTGCTCATCAAGCTACCCTCGCAACATGCGGAAGCAAAAAACTGCTCGGCAAGTAACTTTCGGTGAAGGTACCGTTTCAGGATAGGGGCTGCCGGGCCGCTTTCCCGTCAGTCGGTTATAGTATTTGTCAGAGATGGCCAGCCGCCCACCGATTTCTGACGCTTCCCGCATCTCTCCCCAGCGGGAGATTGCCCGCATTGCCGAGATGCGCGGCGTTCACGCCGCCTTTACCTACCTGCACAACCAGGAGATGGAGTTTCGCCGCTGGCAGCGCCAGCTTACTGAAATTCCTTCGCCGCCTTTTGGCGAAGCCGCGCGCAGTGAATGGCTGCGCCAAAGATTTGCCGCCCTCGGCCTGGAAGACGTGCAGGTGGACGAACTGGGCAACGTAATCGGTCTGCTCTCCCCTGAATCGGCTGGGGCAGCCGCGCCGCTCATCGGTGTGAGCGCGCATCTGGACACGGTCTTCCCGCACGGCACCGCGCTCAAGACCCGCGAGGAAGGCAACCGCCTTTATGGCCCTGGGATCAGTGACAATGCCGCCGGCGTGACCGCTCTTTTGGCCATGGCCACGGTCTTGAAACGGAGCGGATTCAAGCTTGCCGCCAACATCGCTTTTATCGGCAATGTTGGGGAGGAGGGTGAAGGCAATCTCCGCGGCATGCGGCACTTGTTTGCCACGCCGCGCTGGCGCAACGCCATCGAGTCTCTCCTGGTGATCGATGGCGCCGGCACTGACACCTATGTGAATCAGGCCCTCGGCAGCCGCCGCTTTGAGATTACCTTCCGCGGCCCTGGCGGACATTCCTGGAGTGACTTCGGCATTCCCAATCCCATCGTCCTTCTTTCCCGCGCGTTGGCCCACTTCAGCGAAGTGCTTATTCCGGAGTCGCCGCGCACCACGTTCAATGTTGGCGTGATCTCCGGTGGAACATCCGTGAATTCGATTCCAGAATCGGCAACCGCGCGCGTTGACCTGCGGTCTGCTTCGAAGGAAGAGCTGCAAAAGCTGGAAGACCGCTTGCGGGAATGCGTGGCGGAGGCATGGAGAGAAGTTCCGCTATCGCATCGCGCCGGCGAACCCAAGGTCACGCTGGCGCTTGAAAGCATTGGCGACCGTCCTGCTGCGGAGCTTCCGCCGAACGCGCGCATTTTGCAAATCGTGCGCGCCGTGGACAAGCATCTGGGTATGGAATCCTTCCCCCGCCTGGCCTCCACTGACGCCAATATTCCACTCTCCCTGGGGATTGAATCCACTGCCATCGGCGCCGGAGGCGATGGCGGCGGCGCGCATACCCTGCGCGAGTGGTTTGATTGCGCCAATCGCGATCTTGGTCTCAAACGGATTCTGTTGGTCTTGCTGGCTCTAACCGGAGTGCATGAATGAAAATTCTTTTCGCTGTGCTGGTGGTGCTCACAATGGCAAGTTTGTCTTCCGCGCAACAAACGCAATCGCCCGC
>DATBCN010000591.1:0-2117 GCA_036270475.1 Candidatus Angelobacter sp.
TGTGCTCATTACCGGCCCTATCTGGGCGCGCTATGCCTGGGGCGTTTGGTGGTCGCCCTGGGACATGCGGCTGAACACCACGCTGATGCTATGGCTGCTCTATGTGAGCTATCTGGTGATGCGCCGCTCGTCGACGGCCGGATCAACTTCCGTGCTGGCTTCCGCTCTGGCCATCTTCGCTTTCCTTGACGTGCCGATTGTTTACATGGCCAACCGCTGGTTCCGCACCCATCACCCCTCGCCGATGATCGGGACGCCCAATCTCGATCCCCGGATGCAGCACATCCTGTTTATCAATATGCTGGCCTTTCTCTGCTTTGGAGCGCTCATTTGCTGGTTCCGCTATGAGATGGAGCGGACGGCACAACAAATCAACATTGGCCATATCCAGAGAGCGGCTGGCGGCGCCGCCGGCATGATGCTTTTACCAGCGATGTTCTTTGCGACGCCTACGCACGTCAATCCGATTGCTTATCTCTGGGGCGGCTATCTTGCGGCCTGTGGCATTTATGTGGGCTACCTGCTGTTTTTGATGAGCAAGCTGGCAAAGCTGAAGAAGGAAGCAGCGGAGTTGGGGGCGGGTTAGCGGCTCTTCACGTAGACTTTCGCATGGCTGATCTAAGATTGTCCGGTTTATTTACCGACCCATTGCGCGGGCTTTCAGGCCTTTCAGGTTCCATCTCAATCGATGGAAACACCGTGCCAATCGACAGTCGTGTGATGGTAGACAAGTGGTATTACCAGACAAATCCTCCTGCTCGCGGCGACATTGGGCGGCCCTCAGGACAGCATCTACAAAACGCTTCCATAAGTTCGAAGATATAATTTGCCGGGATTACAGCAAGATATCTCCTAAGCATTGCGGCGCATCCCAGCGAATAGTTCAGGCAGGGTAAGGCGAATCGGAGTGTTTGGAATTTTGAATTCCGTCGCGTCCAGGAAGCCCGAACTCTGGCAGTCATAGCCCCGCTGCGTGGCCGGATCGAGAATCCATATGTTTGTTACGCCAAATCGGCGGTAATCATCAATGCGTTCCTGCATCCGGCGAAGAGTGTCTTCCGGGGACAGGATTTCAATGCAGGCCAGCGGAGGCCTGGTTAAAATCTGCTCGACTGGATGATCCAGCGAGACGAGACACACATCAGGAACCCGGAAGCGGGTGGCGGAAATTCTCATCCGCTGTTCGGGAAGTACCTCAATATTCCATTCCTGCTGGCGCTGGCCAAACCAGAGAATCAGTGCGGCCTGCAATGCAGCGTGATCGTGCTCGCCCACATTACGCTCCTCAAGCCTCCCGTCCACATAGTCGCAATCGGGACGGTAGGTGCTTTTCAGGTAATCGCTGACCCCGACCAACGTGGAACTCGCCATGGAACAAACCTCGTGTTTCCGTATGATACTTCACATCCAGCCTGAGATACACGGCCGATCTCACATCGATCTAGTATCTGGATGGAGCTTAACCACGTCCCCTTTTCACGCTTTGTCTTCCGGCGGCGGGACGTAATGCCCCCGGCGGCGGATCTCCGCCAGCCACTCTTTGAACGGATAGTCGGAAACCAGCAGCCTTCCCGCTTCTTTCTCCACGTCGTATTCAACGCGGCGGATTGCTGGATTGTCATCGTGGATCAATAGGTACGACGCGCGGGGATCGCCGTCATCGGACGCGCCAACGCTGCCGGTATTGCAGATGGTCATGCTCCTAATTTTGCGGACGAACGCCGTCAAGTTGACGTGAATATCAGCGAGGATGGCGATACGATAGATTCAGGCTCTGTGAATCTGAATCGCTTTCCGCCGCTACTGCACCGTCAGATTCACCGTGCTGTTTGCCGTTGCGCCGCCGCTGGCGCTGGTGGCCGTTACCGTCACTGCTGAAGTTCCCGCAGGCGTGCCGTTAACGCCCTTGGGGACTGTAGATTTGCTGTCGCCGCAACCGGACACGCATAGCAACGCCATGCCGGCAAAGCCCGTCGCCAGCCGCATTCTTGGATTTTTGATGCGAGTTGCAAATAACACTCCCGCCAGGCCCATCAACAGCAGCAGCGTAAATTGTGGCGGGATTCCTGACGGCGGAACCGGAACTGCCGTCGATCGCGCCGTGGTGGTAATAGTCA
>DATBCN010000592.1:0-1696 GCA_036270475.1 Candidatus Angelobacter sp.
TGTTCGGCCAGAGCGCTGAGTTCCGCCAATTTCCGCTGAGAGAGCTTCTGCCATCGCTCAGAGATGGGTACGTTTGCCCGGAACCCAAAAAACAGTTTGCGTATTTCCTCCAGAGTAAATCCCATCTGCCGCGCACACTGCACCAGCGCCAGCCGATACAACACGGCGTTGTCGTATCGTCTCTGTCCGCTCATACGTTGCGGCCTGGGAAGGATTCCGATTTGTTCGTAATACCGGATCGCTGAAGGCTTAAGACCCGCTTGCTTTGCGGCTTCTGAGATCGTGAACAGCGCCATACTGGATGATTTTAGGCGCTTCCGTCAGGGTTTGTTTGTGCTGGTCCACCAAAATTGGTGGATTCGGCCTAAGTATCTGATTCCTTTCTAAAAATACTTCTTGCCTTAAAGTCGACTTTAAGTCGTAACGTCAAAGGCGTCATCGGACGAAAGAGTCTTTTTAGACGAAGAGTCATTTTTAAAGGAGGAAGTCATGAAAGGAATTCTTGTCATCGTGGTCGCTCTCGCCGTTATGGGAGCGTACGCTCTATCGCTTTGCCGGGCCGCCGCACAGTCGCAACCAGCTTCATCGGCAGCCACTAAGACAGCCGCTAAAAACGCCAGCCCATTCTTCTGTAATCGCACGGCTCTTACCGCGGAACAACGGCATCGCCAGCAGGAGTTGGGCAAAACATTGCGCTCATCTCTTCTGGGAGTACAAGAGCTGCCGGATGGCTATGAGTTTGAGTTCGCGCCCGGCCGCCCCAACTATGACGCACTGACCGAGTTCACCCCGATGGAACACACCTGCTGCCCATTCTTTGACGTCAGCATCCGGCTGGAGCGTGAAAGCGGCAAGCTCTGGTGGCGGCTCACGGGAAGAGAAGGGGTGAAACCGTTTATCCGCGCTGAATTTGGGCCGTGGTTTGGCGGTGGCGCCATTTGAAAGCCAACTTTTGAGACCCGGAGCACTGTTTACCGGCGGCAGTGCTCCTAACGCTTCTACAAATGCGGAAGCATGCTCGCCTGTTATAATCCGCGCGTTTATGAAAACGTTAACACTCATCCTTCTTGCTCTTTGCCTTCCCTGCGTTAGCTTAGCTCAACAGCCAGCACCGGCATCGCAACCTCAACATGTGGTAATTCATGCAGGCCACATGCTGGACGTAAAGTCCGGCAAAATGCTGGACAACGTTACCGTACTGATTGAGGGCGACAGGATTTCTGCTATTGGTTCAAGCGCAGCGCCCGCGGATGCGCGGGTGATCAATCTCCCCAACGCTACGCTGTTGCCCGGACTGATCGACGTGCATACCCACCTGACCTTTGATCCCAACTTTGGCTACCAGGAATTGGGCGTCTCCATTCCCAAGGAAGCGCTGATTGGGGCCAAGAATGCGCGCATCACCCTGGAAGCCGGATTCACAACCGTCCGCAACGTGGGCGCCAGCGGCTACACTGATGTGGCCCTGCGTGATGCCATCAATGAAGGCATGCTGCCCGGTCCGCGCATTCTGGCCAGCGGACCTGCGCTTTCCATAACCGGCGGCCATTGTGACCAAAACCTGTTGCCTTACGAATGGCATGCCAAGGCGGACGGCACGGCAGACGGGATCGAACATGTGCAGCAGAAGGTCCGCGAGATCATCAAATACGGCGCTGACGTAATCAAGGTCTGCGCCACCGGCGGTGTGCTCAGC
>DATBCN010000593.1:0-7692 GCA_036270475.1 Candidatus Angelobacter sp.
CGGGAAACCACAGAAGATCAGCGATTTCAGCTATCACCATCCTTCTTCCAGCCGCGCTCCTGCCCGGGCTTTGGCGCCGAATGTCATCAGCAATGCTCCGGAGTTCTCCGCCAATAGCTGCCTGAACGTGATTCTGCTGGACGCCATCAACACGGATTTTTCCAACCATGCGTACGCGCAGGACATGCTGGTGAAGTATTTGGATAGCGGTCCCACCATCCAGCCAACCGCAGTCTTTGCCTTACAAGGCAAACTAACTATGCTGCATGATTTCACCACGGACACTAAAGTCCTGCGCGACGTGGTGGCGCATTATCAGTTTCAGGGGCCTACGCACCTTCCTGACGTCTATACCGCAGCCTCGCCGTTTCAGCGAAGAGGATCGTTCCAGGCAAACCCGCGGGCTAGGTCATTGACCGCAAGCTCCATGCTTTTCCTGGCCCGCATATTGGGTGGCTATCCGGGGCGCAAAAATCTGATCTGGCTTTCTGAAGGTTTTCCCATCAATCTGTTTCCTGACATGACTGCGGGAGATCAGGTATTGTTGATTGAAGACTATTCACCTCTGGCGGAACGTATTGCCGATGCCCTGATGGATGCACAGGTCGCTCTTTACCCGATTGATGCTGCCGGGGTTTCCATTAATGATCGCTTTCCTGCCCGTACGGCCATGCTCAGCATGGCAGAGCGAACTGGGGGAAAGACTTTTTACAATCGAAACGACATTGATCTGGGTATCCGAACCAGCATTGATGACGGAGCCGCGTATTACACCATTGAGTACTACCCGCAAAACCGCGTCTGGGACACGAAGTTCCGGCGGATTGAGTTGAAGCTTACATCACGGCACTCCCAACTCCGGTACAGGCAGGGATATTATGCCCTGGGACCGACCGGCGGAAGCCCTTCCTCACCCACAGATACGTTCAGTCACGCCCTGGACCGCGACGCGCCCACTTCTGCAATGGTGCTTTTTGAGGCAAGCGTACTGCCGCCTTCGGCCCAGACGCAGAACAAAGTGGTTGTAAGCTTCGGCGTTGATCCACACACGCTCGCTTTTCAGAGAGAAAGCGATGATCTGCAGCATGCAAGCATAAGTTGCGTGGTTTGGGCCTATCCGCCAAAGGGAGATCCGGTGCGCGCCGAGGGTAATTCCACGGCTGCACTCAAGGAAGACGCGTATCAGCAGATCATGCACAGCTATTTTCCGTGCCAAAGAAGTCTGGTGTTGAAGCCTGGCCACTATACCTTGCGGTTGGGAGTATTGGATGAAACCACCAATTTGATTGGCACAATGACCACCCAGCTTAACGTGCCTTAACCCATCAACTTGTTGCATTTCAGCCCAGAGTGACTAGAATGAAGCAACTCGGGGGTTAGTGCGCAATCACTTGTGCAGGAGTCTAGCTATGCCTTGGTATTCGCTTAAGCGCATGACTGTCCCATTTGCTGTTCTCTTACTTACCATTACAGCCTATTCGCGTTTGAATGGCGCGGCAGATCAGCAGTCGTCTTCGACCGTGCAGACTTCCACGGATTCCCAGTCCACGCCGGTGCTGCGGGCGAACACACGTCTGGTGGTGGTGGACGTGGTGGCTACGAATGGCAAGGGCGAATCGATACCTGACCTGAAAGCCAGCGATTTTGTCATGCTGGAGGACTCCCAGGTGCAGAAAATAAGCGGTTTTTCTTTCCATCAGGGAAAAGCGACTGTGGTGGCCCAGGCAACGCTACCTCCAAATATCGTTACCAACGTTCCGCAAGTTCAGGCAAGCAGCCTGAACATAATTCTTTTCGACGCAGTCAACGGCGATTTTACAGAGCACGCTTACGCCCGAGACGAACTGCTGAAGTTTTTTAATTCCACGCCGTTGGACCGCCCTGTGGCGCTTTTTTCCCTGCAAAATGATCTAAAGCTGTTGCATGATTTCACCACTGACAACAAGGCGCTGAGCGCTGTCCTAACCAAGTACAGGCCGCCAGCCCAGACCGCGGGGATTGAAAGCGTGGAATCCCGCGCATCAGCATTCACTACTGCCGGCGCTTACCATACCAGCGAAAGAGGCATTGAAACCACACTGAATGAGTTGAACAAGCTGGCGAAAATCCTGAAAGGCTATCCCGGACGCAAGAACCTCATTTGGTTGTCTGAGAGTTTTCCTTTCACGCTCTTCCCTGAATCCAATTCCCAACTCAATCAGGATGGACAAAGCCTGAGAAGTTCCGAGAGCTCGAACGGTGGTCCCTCATCCATTCAAAACCTGCAAACAGCGTCGCCCTACAAAACATATGCGGCATTGGTAAAGAAAGTGGCGGACGCACTGATGGCGGCCCAGGTTGCAGTGTATGTGGTGGACGCAGGGGCCGTCAGCAAAGACGACCATTTGGCTTCGCAGCACACCATGAACATCCTGGCAGAGAGTACCGGTGGAAAAGCATTTAAGAACAGCAATAATCTGGCTTTGGGACTGAAAACCAGCGTGGAAGATGGTTCTATTTACTACACGCTGGAATACTATCCGGAGAACCGGAAATGGGATGGACAGTTCCGTGCGATCCAGGTAAAGAGCAGCCGACCGGGGGTAAGCCTGCGCTACCGTCAGGGATATTATGCTCTGGATCCGGACAAAATAAGCAAGGATGAAACCGATTCCGTGGCGGAGAACTTCAGTCGCTTACTGGAGTTGGACGCTCCATCTGTGACCGGGGTGCTGTTTCAGGCCCAGGTGGTAGCGCCACCAGATAAAAACAAGAAGGTGCTGGTCACGTTTCATGTGGACCCACAAAGCATAGCGTTCGAACACAAAGATGACGGCAAGGAGTATGCCAAGGTGATGTGTACGGTGTGGGCTTATGGCAAGGACAAAGACAAGCCTGCGATGTTCAGTGGGACGGTAAATGCCAACCTGCCGGCCAACGAGTACCAACTGATGATGAAGCAACATTTTATGCCCTGTAGCCGAGAACTGGAGCTGAAACCAGGAACTTACACCCTGCGCATGGGCGTGCTGGATCGCACCACGAATAAAATAGGCACCGCCAGCACTCGGGTTACCGTGCCATAACATCGCTTTTTGTGAACCAGTAATAGGCGATCTAAGCGTCATTCCGCCTGTGCTTCCAACGTCTGGCCCAACTCTTCCCATTCGTTCATCACACGCTCCAGGTCTGACCGGGAGCGATTCAGCAAATCTGTTTGGCGCTGCGTTTCTTCCACGCTGACAAAATCTTGCAATGCGGTTTCTGCCAGCGCAATTGCCGCTTCAAGCCGGGCAATCTCCTCTTCCGCTTCCTGCAGGCGCTCTTTCATCTGTTTTAGTTTGATGGGATTCAGGCGTTTTTGCTTTGCCTCAGGTTCGGCAGGCTTAAGCGGCCCATGGTGATTGGTCGAAACGGTATTTGTGGCGACAACCGGCGACGCTGCGGAAAGGGGCAGCCCATCGGCAGTTACGGTCTTTCCCTCCTTGCGCAGCATATAGTCTTCATAGTTTCCGGGAAATACTTCCACGCGGCCATCGCCAATCTCAAAGACACGCGTTGCCAGTTTGTCAATGAAGTAGCGGTCATGCGAAACGAAGACAACCGTTCCAGTGAACTTCTGCAGCGAATCCAGCAGAACATCTTTGGCGCGCAGGTCAAGGTGGTTGGTGGGCTCGTCAAGCAGCAGAAAATTAGATGGATGCAACAGCATGCGGGCCAGAGCGTAGCGGTTGCGCTCTCCCCCGGAGAGCACTCCAATGGTCTTGAAGACATCGTCTTCAGAAAACAGAAAGCAGCCTAGCAGGGTGCGCAGCTCGGTCTGCGTGGAGCGTGGCGCCGCTTCAAAAAGGTCATCCAGCATGCGGGCTTCAGGATCGAGCGCCTTGTATTGGTCCTGAGCGAAATAATCCACGTCAGCATTGTGGCCTAGGCGGAGTTCGCCCGCGGTGGGCTGCTCAGATCCGGCAAGAAGTTTGATCAGCGTGGATTTGCCCGCCCCGTTTATTCCGACCAGGGCGATGCGGTCACCGCGCTCAATGACGAAGCTGGCGTTTGAAAAAACATGTTTCTCGCCATAGCTTTTGCCCAGGTCTTTCGCTTCGGCCACCATGCGCCCGCTGGGGCGAGGCTGCGGAAACGAGAAGTGAATGGCTTTTTCTTCCGGAGGAACTTCAATCTTTTCCATCCGCTCAAGTTCCTTGATCCGGCTCTGCACCTGCTTGGCCTTGGTGGCCTGGGCACGGAAGCGGTTGATGAAGGCCTCAAGCTGGTCCGTCTTTTCTTTCTGGTTGCGATAAGCAGCCTCAAGCTGGGCGCGGCGCTCGGCTTTCTGCGCCAGATATTTCTCGTAATTGCCGGTGTAAAAGAAAACCTGCTTGTTCCAGATTTCGGCGGTCTTTTTTACCGTGACGTCAAGAAAGTAGCGGTCGTGCGAAATCAGCACATAAGCGTAAGGGTAGTTCGCAAGATATTGTTCCAGCCAGTTGCGGGTTTCCAGGTCCAGATGGTTCGTAGGCTCGTCGAGCAAAAGCAAGTTAGGTTTTTGCAGCAGTAGCTTGGCCAGGGCAATCCGCATCTGCCAACCGCCGGAAAACTCTTCTGTCCGGCGCTCCCAGTCTTCTTTTCTGAAGCCCAGTCCATTGAGGACTGTACCGACTTCCGCTTCAATGGTGTAACCATCACGCGCATGGATTTCCGCCTGAATGCGGTGGAAGCGTTCGGCAATCTGCGCGTACTCAGAGCTGGAATGGTCAACTTCCGCCATGCGATGCGCCAGCTCTTCCTGTTCGCGCTGCATCTGGTGGATACGCTCGAAGACAGAGAGACATTCGGCAAAGACGGTGCGTCCGGAGAGCGAAAGGCCATCTTGTGGAAGGTAACCACGCTCAATGCCGCGCTGCTGCGTCATGGTCCCGTAGTCCAGCGAGTCAATGCCGGCAAGGATTTTCAGCAGCGTGGTTTTGCCGGTGCCGTTCGCGCCTACCAGCCCAACGCGGTCATGCGGCGTGATCAGCCAGTCCAATTCCTGAAAGAGGACTTTGGGACCAAAACGCTTGCCGGCTGCGGTGAGCTGAATCATCTACTTCTATCTTAAACACAGAAAAGCGCGGACTCACCACAGAGAACCGCAGAGCGTTGAAGAGCTGAGGATGTTCATTGTGGGCCGCGCGAACTTCCAAGATCGTAAGCTAGGGCGTCCTACGGCTTTTTCCCCAACTCCATCGGCAGCACTTGGTCTACGGGAATAAAGTCCGTTGGATAAACTCCCGTATAACAAGAAGTGCAGTAGGTCGTTCTTTCACCTTCAGCGCAGGCCACTCGCAATCCTTCCAGTGAAAGATACGCCAGAGAATCGGCCCCAATGTAGCCGCGAATCTCTTCCACCGATTTGTTCGACGCAATCAACTGGCCCTTTGAGGGCGTATCCACGCCGTAATAACATGGCGAAATCGTAGGCGGACAGGAGATGCGCACATGGACTTCTTTTGCTCCGGCGTCGCGCACCATGCGGACAATCTTCCGGCTGGTGGTCCCGCGAACTATGGAATCATCCACCAGGATCACGCGCTTTCCCACCAGCAGGCTGCGGATAGGATTCAGCTTAAGCTTTACGCCAAAGTCGCGCACACGCTGCTCTGGTTCAATAAACGTCCGGCCGATGTAATGGTTGCGGATCAGCCCAAAGCGGAATGGCAGCAGCGATTCTGACGAATAACCCAGCGCGGCCGCCACGCCTGAGTCAGGCACCGGCACCACCAGATCAGCTTCAACCGGGGACTCTTTGGCCAACTGGCGGCCCATGGCCTCCCGGCTCATTTGTACCGGCCTGCCAAACACCACGCTATCTGGCCGCGAAAAGTAAACATGCTCAAAGATGCAGGCCGATTGCTTCATCTCGGCGGCAAAAAAGCGTGAGAACGTGCCTTCCGGGCCTACCACTACCATCTCACCGGGCTTCACGTCGCGTTCATACACGGCGCCAATCAGGTCAAACGCGCAGGTCTCAGAGGCAAATACAACCGTGTCGCCTGCCGGACCGCCGCCGGGAATCCGTCCCATGGAAAGTGGACGGAAGCCACGCGGATCACGGATGGCAAACACGCGGTCGCGGGTCATCATCACCAGGGAAAATGCGCCTTCAATGCGGCGCAACGCATCACACACCGCCTCGGGCAATGTGTGCTCTTTCGACTGCGCAATCAGATGAACGATCACTTCAGTATCGCTGGTGGTCTGGAAGATGGAGCCTTGTGCTTCCAGCCGGCTGCGGATCTCATTGGCGTTTACCAGATTGCCGTTATGCGCGATGGCAATCATTCCCTTGTTGCAATCCACCATGATGGGCTGGGCGTTGAGCACGGCGGAATCGCCTGCAGTGGAGTAGCGCGTGTGACCGATGGCCAGATTGCCGGGCAGTTTGCCAAGGACCTCTTCAGTGAAAATGTCCGCTACTTGCCCCATGGCCTTGTGCATGTAGAGGCGCTCGCCGTTTGATGAAACCACGCCGGCAGACTCCTGCCCGCGATGCTGCAACTGATGCAGCCCCAGATACGCCATGGTGGAGGCTTCACGATGATTGTGTACCGCCATCACGCCGCATTCGTCTTTAAATTTGTCGGGCTTCATTTCTGTCGCTTCGCTCCAAAACCGCCAGAGTTGATCTTCCAAATTAAGTGTGTGCTGCGCCTGTTGCCAGCCGCTCGCCGCGCCAGTCGGGCTAGCGGCTTCGTTTATCTGGCCAAGTACCAACTACTAAGTACCAACTACCGCCTTCTAGCTCTTCTGCAACACTTCCGGCACCAGATGTTCCGGCGCGTCCGTGTGCAATGCCTTCACCAATGCCGTATCCCAGACCTGCCGCAGTTCAGACACTTTGGCTGAGACCGCGTTTTTGCCGTCAATACGAATCAATAATTTTTCAGGAACAGTGCGTCCGACCCGGTCCGCCTGTATGCCCCATTTTAGCGCTATTTGTTGGATGTCTGAAGCCTTTTTCGGGTCGCAACTTATCACTACCCGGCTGGCCGTTTCGCCAAACAGCACTGCTTCGGCAAAGATTCCATTGGATTTAAGATCAATCTCCGCGCCCATGCCCATGGGGAACCCGGATTCCGTCAATGCCACCGTCAAACCGCCGTCAGAGCAGTCATGCGCCGACTCGATCAGGTGTCCATGGACCAATTCCCGCACACACTTCTGCAGCGCCGCTTCCTTTTCGATATCGAGTGCCGGCGGCACGCCCCAAATCTCACCCAGAATCTCTTTTGCATACTCGGTCGAGCCAAATTCGGCCTCGGCGTTCCCTGCCGCCGTCAAACCGCTCAGTAAAAACACTTCGCGTCCAGCTTCGCGGAAGTGGAACGTCATGGCGTCTTCCACATTTTCCAGAATGCCCACAATGCCGACTACCGGCGTGGGATAGATGCCTTCACCCAGTGTCTCGTTATACAGGCTCACGTTGCCGCCGGTGATGGGCGTCTCCAGTGCTGTACAAGCCTCGGTCAGTCCATCTACCACCTGAGAGAACTGCCACATGATGGGCGGCTTCTCCGGATTGCCAAAGTTCAGGCAGTTGGTTGCCGCAACCGGCGTTGCTCCGGTGCAGGAAACATTGCGCGCTGACTCAGCCACGGCATGCATCGCTCCCAGCTTGGGACCAAGCCAGCACCAGCGTCCATTGCCGTCCAGCGCCATGGCCAGCGCGCGTTTCGA